>PKXR01000148.1 GCA_003133485.1 Candidatus Dormiibacterota bacterium | reverse complement strand
ACCGACTACATCGACCTCTATCAGATCCAGCGCCTGGACCCTGCCACCGACATCGAGGAAACGCTCTCCGCACTCTCAGACCTGATCCACAGCGGAAAGGTCCGCGCGATCGGGTCGTCCATGACGCCCGCTTCGGACATCATCGAGGCCCAGTGGGTTGCCGAGCGCCGCGGCCTGGAACGGTTCCGCGCGGAGCAACCGTGCTACTCGATCCTCAACCGCAGCATCGAGTCCGAGGTGCTGCCGGTCGCGCAACGCTATGGGATGGGCGTGCTGGTCTGGGGTCCGCTCGGGCAGGGAATTCTCACCGGACGCGTCCGCAAAGGCCAGCAGACGGACCTCGTCCGCTCCCCGTTTATGAAGGCCATCAGTGACGAGCGTCGACTCGACGCCGTCGAACAGCTCATTCCGCTCGCCACGGACGCGGGCTTGCCGATGACGCACCTCGCTATGGCGTTCGCGACCACGCATCCTGGCGTGACCAGCGCACTCCTCGGGCCGCACACCACGGAGCAACTCGACGACCTGCTCGCCGGCATGGACGTCACGCTCACCGACGAGATCCTCGACCGGATCGATGAAATCGTCCCGCCCGGCACCGACGTCGGCACCCTCGACCAAGCTTACCTGCCCCCAGCCATCCAGCGCTCGGACCTTCGCCGCCGACCCGTCGATGGGCGGGCCGGAGCCTGATCACTCCTTGGTGCATTCTCGGAACAGGGGGCTCGCCGAGCACGTCTCGCCTNNGTGTGACCGCATCGTCGATCGAATCCGGGTACACCCACGGTTTCGTGTTCCTACTTATTGCCTCGATTCTTCTGACCGCAGCTGCAGTCGCCGTCCGGACTGCCCGCCGTCAGGATACTGCGGCTGCCGTGAAGACGGTCGCCGGAAAGGGTCTTCGTGTGGAACCGGGACGCCGCAACAATGGCCCGACGCGGCCCTGGAAGGGGGCTTAGATCGGGTTGTCGATCCCAAGCCGAACGCCGAAGCACAAGGCGCGCTCGTCCGCCGCAGGGATTCCTGGGCGGCGGAGAGGCAGACCGTGTGCTACTTTCACGCCCAACGTTATACCCCCTCCGCAATGTTGATCTCAGCCAGTATCGCCGAGCCACACTGAGTGTCAGCACAGTTGCCGTCGACCCGAGTCCGGTTGACATCCACGTTGACGACCACCTCGAATAAGCGGGCACCTAGGGCGGTGGCGATCCGGCGCGGTCTCCTAAATCGCGCGTCGGAGGTTCGAGTACTTCCGGGGGCACCACCTCATCCCACTGCGTACCATCCCGGTTGGCGTCAAGGTTGGGGTCAGCGAGCGGGCCGGCACGGGTCAGCCAGTCGCTGCCAATGTCTTGCGGCATCCGACGAGTGGAAACAGGTGGTGCGCGTGGACTCCTAGAGCACCGCCATCGTCGGCTTCGCGCCTTCCTCAACCGCTCTCGGCGGGAGCTGCGCGCTCCCCTCGGTCTCACGCCGGAAGGCGGCGGCGCCCACGGCGATCAGCACTACGACCGCCACCGGCGTCAAGCCAACCGGCGGTACGTGCCAGGGGAGGGGCAGCGTAGCCATCAGTAGCACTGTGGCGGCCGGCCCCAGCCGTCCGGCGCTGGCCCCATCCTTCCCGAGCACGAGCACCAAAGCAGGCAGCAGCAGCAGGTAGTCGTTGGGATGGACGTCGGGGGCCGCCAGTAGCCAGATGCCCAGCGCCAGGGAGACGGCCCAGAGCAGCCTGCGCTCGCGGCTGAGGCCGGCCCATCGGGGCGATGCGAGAATCTGGTGACCGAGCCAGGCCAGGGACGCTAGCGCCGCCAGGACGATGCCCCAGGTGAGTGGGGACGCGAGGCCCACTCCCAGATGCCAACCTGGGGGGAGCGCGTCCACCCAGCTGACCAGCCCCGCCTCGGCCCGATTCGGCGGGTACCCGATGCTCCCACCGAAGGCGGTCATGGCGTGCAGCCATTGCGGCAACAACCGGAGGCTGAGACCCAGCATGACTGCCGACGTTGCCAGCGCTCCGACGAGGTACCGCGCCACGGCCCGCCGGTCCGGCCAAAGCGCCAGGCCCAGGAAGATCACAGCAGGCCACAGCAGGTCAGGTTTGAGCCAGGCAAACCCCATTAGCAGGCCGGCACCTAGTGCCCGGTCGCTCCAGGCCAGCAGGAGCGCACCCAGGAGGGCCGCCAGAAGGAACATGTCCTCCTGACCGACCTTGAGTCCGCTAAAACCGACCCAGGAAGTCACGACCGCTGCCGCAAGAAGCCCGCCGTGCCTCCATCCGAGACGTCGGGCGAAGAGCGCGATGGTCGCGCTGGCGGCGGCCAAGCCGAGCAGGCTGTACACCACGTAAGCCGTCCAGAAGGGGAGGCGGGACAAGGGTGCCAAGAGGGCCGCTAGCGCTGGCGGATAGACGTAGCTGATGGCAACCCCAGGCGCCGGCCACGTCCTCTGCTCGACCAGCGCCAGGGCGGCATGACGGTAGGGATCGCCGCCTGCCCGCACCAAGGCCGCCGCCGAGTAGAAGAGGCGGAAGTCGCTGGCGAGACCCAACGGGCTCGGAGGAAATGACCTGCTCAGCACCCACGCCGTGAGCCCAACGCCGATCCCCGCCGCGATCAGGACGACCACCCGCCCGCGCTGGAATCGGAAGCTCATCCCCTGGCCATCTTGCGGGCCCCCGGTGCTTGCGGGGCGACGCCGTCCCATTTATAGCGTATCACCTGATCGGAGCCATGCTAATACCGCGGTAGGCGGCTCCCGCAAGCCCTGGTGGGCACGCCGATTACGCCGCCGCCAACCCCAGGATGACGGCTGCTGAGGCGGCCACCGACGCCGTCCGAAGAGTTTTCCTTCGGGCTACGGCTGCTGTTCAGCCAGCATGGGGCCATGAGAATGAAGCTGAACACAGCCCGCCCTCAGCGTCGCAGTTGAGCCAGGCCTTCCGGCAAGTGCCAAAGGAGCCTTCGGGTGGCGGCTACGTGGTCCCTACCATGGCTTCATGCAGCTCCAGAGATCGACCAACCCGCGTTCGAAATCGCCGAGTCGACAAAGGGGGCCCACTTCATGCAGCGCCTGAGCGGTTCCATCGCGGTCGTCACAGGGGCTAGCCGCGGAGCTGGAAGGGGAATTGCCTGCGCGCTCGGCGAAGAGGGCGCCACTGTCTACGTGACAGGCCGAAGTGTCCGGGGGCAGCCGACCACCGCCGAATACCCCAGAGGGATCGAGGACACCGCGGAGGAGGTCAACGGGCGTGGCGGATCCGGCATCTCCGTGCGGTGTGACCACACGGACGATGAGGCGGTTGCAGCTCTTTTTGCAAAGGTCAGCACGGAGCACGACCACCTCGACCTACTGGTTTGCAACGCCTGGGGCGGGTACATGCCGTACCCGGAGCACAACGACTGGTTTGGACATCCCTTCTGGGAGCAGTCCATGCAACGGTGGGACGGCATGTTCACCGCGGGTCTACGGGCCCACCTGGTCACCTGTAAATACGGGATTCCGCTAATGCTCCCCAAGCGGCGGGGCCTGATCGTGCTGACCACCTTCAGCATGGGTCGCAAGTACCTGGGAAACGTCTTCTACGATGTGGCCAAGAACGCCATATGCCGTGCCGCCGAAGTGCTCGCCGGAGAGCTGGAGCCCCATGAGATCACCGTTGTCGCCCTCTCCCCAGGCTGGATGAGGGTAGAGCGTATGACTGGGCTCGATGATCAACAACTCGCCCAGACCGAATCATCCGAATACATCGGTCGGGCGGTGGCAGCGTTGGCAAGCGACCCGGCCGTGATCCGCCGTTCCGGGCACACTTTGGCGGTAGGCGACCTGGCGCGAGAGTACGGGTTCACCGATGTGGACGGGCGCCAGCCCACGGCATACCCCATCGAGCGGTGACGCTGCTCGATAGGCACCTTTCCTCATTACGGCCAGACAGACACTGAGCCACCATCGGGGCGGCTCCAGCGCCCTTCACGGACGGTATCCCCGCCGATACGTTATGGACTTAACAGGGAGTGCGGCGGGCTGTCTCGGAATGATTACCTTTCGGACCGGAACTCAATGGCAACTAGCCGGTGGCCCATCGGGTCCAGGAACAGATGGGGTCTTACCGGTCAGAATCTCTGCTCCGCTGGCCACGCCCGTGTCGTCATTGACCAGTACTGTGGCGCGGATAAACTGCCAGCCCTGCTGCGCGGGTGCGCTCGCTTCGATCACCCAGTAGTTCCCGGCGGAGGGGAGGTAGATATTCCCACATTGACCCACCACGTTAATCACATCTGGCTCGAAGGCGGAGGTTGTGACGGAATACTCAGCAAAACTGGGGTTTCCGAGCATGTCAAGGTAGGTCAAGGCAGCGGCCTTCGCTTGCTGAGAGTTCATCTGAGGCGATACGTGAGACCCGGCCACGGCCGTGATGGTTAACCCGGGAAGATGAACCTTCATGGGGACGGTGCTGTTGTCATGCGAGATGCCGAGGGCCAGCAGTGACACAGTCACAGCCAGCACCGTAGCGATACCGAGCCCGAAGACGCGGCGGGACAACCGCAGCTGACTAGGGGCGCGATTAGCCGCCGGAAGGGGTTCCCTGGCAAACTCGGCGAGGAGGGATCGGTGGTAGTCAGACAGTCGAGCGTCAAGATCTTTCATGGCTGTAGTTCCTTACGTAGGCGCAGCAGGGCACGGTTTAGATGGCTCCGAGCGGTACCCGGCCTGCATCCAAGTACAGTGGCCGTCTCATCGAGGGTGTATCCGTAGAGGTAATGAAGTGCCACAACGGCACGCTGCCTAGGGGGCAGCCCACGCAGCGCGTTCTCCAGATCTGGGTCCGAAGACACGGCGGGCGACGAGGGACCGCCGTGCGCCATCCAGGGAACGAGCAGGCTCCGCCGCTGGGCCCTGATTCGGCGTAGCCCCTGTCTGACACAGATCGTGGAGAGCCACGCCGAGGCCCGCTGGAGATCGCGAAGCGAGCCGTGCGAACGAAGGGCCTGCTCCATCGTGTCCTGAACTACATCTAGGGCCTGCTCTCGATCGCGAACCAGGGAGTATGCGAGTGCCAACAGCCGAGGCATCTCCTTCTCGATGGCACCTTCGATGGCCTGGTAGCGATCTCCCGTCATCGAGGTTGGTCGGAGTGGCAAGCCCGTGGCTTCACTGACCATGTCAGTAGTTAGAGCACTTAGGGTGGGTTTTGGTTTACGCGCCGGGCTGTCAGTCTGGCGCCTAGACCGCGATCCCAAAGGATTCCTTTCGGGACCGCAAGCTCTAGCACAGGCTGGTTCGGCGTGTACATGCTCGTGTGGTTGGGGCTACCATCCGTAACCAAAGAGGACGTGAGAACGTCTTGAGCGGTGTCTAGGGAGGGGGGGTACACCAGGGAGGCATCTCCAGGTGCAAGGCCGGAAGATAGTGGTCGTGCTCACCGTGAGCCTGCTTGCCGCAACCTTTGGGGAGGCCTGTGGCACCGCCATGCCGAGACCCTCACCCAGCCCCACCCCAGCGATGACGCCGACCTCCTCTTGCGGCGCCTTCCAAGTGAGCGGCCAGATTTGGACAAACCTGCCAGCCATGTCGCAGATCATGGAAGGGATCACGCTCACCAACATTGCGTCAACACCCTGCCACCTCCCAGGGTTCCCGACATCCTTGGCGCTGGAGGATGNNGCGACACGGACTTCTTTGACTCCGGCTCGGCATCGGCCCCGGTCACCGATATGCTCCCCAATTTCTCTAGTCTTCCCACGTCCGGGTTGACGCTCGCGCCGGGTTCAAAGGCAGTCATCGTGATGTTCGGGTCGATGGGCCTCAGCGTCACCCAGCCTGGTTGCCTGGCCGCTGGGGCCGGTGATCGCCTCGCGGTGTATTACTCCGCCGGCCAGCCGACTATGGCCTCCATACCCAGCAGTACAAACGTCTCTGGGGCAGGGACCAACAATCCTGCCGGTTCCGCTCNNGGGTGACCGAGTCAGTCCCGAAGGATTACCTTTCGGACCGATCGCTTAGTGGCTGGCTCCGAACTTAGCACGCGAAGTCGGCTGCACCCCCGTTACGGACTGCTAAGGCGACTTCCCGGAGTTCCACATTTGACTGCCTACGTGACAGCCCAACCCGCGGACCTGTGACCCGATGATTTCGGGAAACCCTAAAACCCGCTGGGGCCGCGAGGCTCCCCGGGATTGGAATCCTGGGAGCGTTGACCTTCGACGACGATCGGTACGAGCGGGATTGAGGCTAAGGGCATCATTTGGTCCCTGGCTCGCAGAAAACCGTTGAAAAGTNNGAGGATTTGAACCTCCGACCTCACGGTCCCGAACCGTGCACTCTAACCGGACTGAGCTACTTCCCGAGGGCGCCCAGTATACCCAGCGCCGAAGTGAGATCCGGCCACGCCCGACCGTAGACTGGCGTCCCGATGGCCCTCTACCTGATCCGCCACGGCGAGACCGCTTGGGCCCGTGAGCACCGGCACACTGGGACCACGGACATCCCGCTCACCGCCAAGGGTGAGGAGCAGGCGAGGGAGTTGATCTCCAAGTTGAAAGGGGTCGAATTCGCCAGGGTGCTGACCAGCCCGATGCAGCGCGCCCGCCTCACGGCAGAGCTGACCGGGGTTCGGCCGACGGCCGAGATTGCAGCTTTGCTCATGGAGTTCAACTACGGTGAATACGAGGGACTCACCAGTGCCAAAATCCGGGAAAGTCGGCCCGACTGGGATCTCTGGCGAGACGGCTGCCCGGGCGGTGAGTCCCCCCAGCAGGCACTGGAGCGTAGCCGCCGGCTGCTCGAGGAGCTCGACCCGCAAGACGACCAGAACTACGCCCTCTTCGCTCACGGCCACCTGCTGCGGGCGGTGGCGGTCGCCTATCTGGGACTCTCCGTGGACCTCTGCCGGCACCTCATGCTGAGGGTCGCCTCGATTTCGATCCTTAGCTATGAACAGCAGATCCCGGCCATCGATGTCTGGGACCTGACCTAGTCGCTCAGGTGGCGCTCAGCCGAGACAGCAGCCGTTCGGTCCGGGTGGACCCTCGCATGAGCTCGCCACTGACCCTTGCCATGGCGAACTCATAGACCGGCGATACCCGGAGTGCCCGTGGCAGCGCCGGTCGGCCGGCACGGAGGCTCAGGCTCAGGGCTCTGAAGGCCGCCTCGTGCGCCGGGCTCCAGCGGATCGCGAACCCCGATCGCACCCGCGGCGGCAGCATCCCGGCTGTGATCAGCGATGTCAGCTTGGCGAGGGCCGGGCCGCGCACTCCTGGAGCCAAGATCACCTCGGCGACGAGACGGGACCCCGGGCCCGGCACGGCGATACCCTGGCGCAGCTGGCGATCGATCCAGCCCCGCATCTGGGACTCAGTCGTCCAGGTGGACCCCGGTGAAATACCCATCAGCTTGGCGACGGCGTCCCATTCCCTGACGAAGCGGTTCGCCTGCCCCGGTTGGAGGGAACCCACCACCGCTCGGTGGGTGGTCAGCATGGCGTCGATCAGCGACGCGTGGACCCACAGGAGCAGATCCTGATCCTGGGCCCGGTAGGCGCTGCCGGGAGCCCACTCGCTGGTGGCGTGGTCCCGGGGCAGATCTCCGAAGACCTTGCGGTGGACCTGATTCACCCCTCGGGCAGCAGCCTGGGCCTCCTCGGTGGTCCCGAACACGACCGTGGTGACCCAACCGGCCGTGCGCTGGAAGCGACCGATCGGGTCCGTGGCGAAGTCGCTGTGATCGAGTGCTCCCTGAGCCACCAGGGGATGCGCGGACTGCATCAGCAGCGCTCGGGCCGCTCCCAGGATGAGGAGCGGCTCCCGCATCACCTCCCAGGTGGCGCTGCTCGNNTGCTCGGGCCGAACAGGCCCGCCTCAGGCCGCCGGTCCCTGAGCGGAAAGTCCCCAGGCGGGGGCAGACCGGCAGCCAGCAGCTGCAGCAGGGCCGCTCGCGATTTCGGGACAGAGCGCACCGTCCCAGACTACCCGGACCCGCACCAACTCCTGCCCGGTGCCGTTCCGCGGTTGACTGCATTTCGAGCCAGCGCCTAAGGTCCGGCGATGGGCTCGCCTCCGTCGGTCTCCGACCTCCTAGCTCCTTTCACTGAGTGGCTGGGGCGCTGGGAGGGCGAGGGCCGTGGACTGTGGGCGGCGGCGCCGCCGTTTCGCTACCGCGAGACGTTGTCCATCGAGGCGGTCCCCAACCGGGCCCTGCTGCGCTTGGCTCAGCGGACTGTGGTATGGGAGTCGAGAGAACTCAGTCACTCCGAGGTGGGCTTCCTGCGACTGCTCCCGGACCGGGCGGTTGAGCTCCTCGTCGCGGTGCCGGCCGGTTACGTCGAGGTCCACACCGGTCGCCTGAACCAAGGCGTGCTGGCCCTGGTGCCGCACACCATCAGCGTCTCCCCGACGGCCCGCCCGCTGCGGCTGGTGCAGCGAACGCTGGAACTGGATCACGACTGCCTGCGCAGCGATGTGGGCATCGCGGTCGGTAATGATGAGGTGTCGCCGCATGTGCAAGCGTGGTTGCACCGAGTGCCGTCCCGGGAGTGATCGGGTCAGAAGACCGGAATCAAATCCTCTTCTGAAAAGTTGGTGACTTCTTCGCCGCTGATGCCCACCTCGGGCATAGCGGGGAAGGCGATTCCGTGCTTCTCCACGATGGTCTTCATCTTGAGCATCGCCTGACGCCAGTTCTCGGTCTTCTGCTCCAGGGTGGCCACCCCCAATCCCGCTCCCCTGGCGATGTCCTCCATCTTGTGGTGGACATCGGCGAAGTCCGGAGGAATGATCCAGAACTGATCGGGTGGCTCGAAGAGGATCATCGACAAGAACACAAATCCCGCCCGCAACTGGCGGGTGACCAGCTGCTTTTCCTCCGCGCTGATGGTCTTGAAATGGTTCTCCAGCATCCGCATGCAGATGGCCTGGTGACGCGCCTCGTCCTTGCCGATGTTGCGAAATGCCTGCTGAAATACTGGATGGGCGGAGTGCTTGAACATGTGGTGGAAGAGGGTGGAGGAGGCCACCTCGCCCATCAGGAATGACGAGAAGAGAATCGCCAGGGGGTACTTGTAGAGCGCCTTGCTGTAGCCATTCCAGTAACGGGCTCCGTTGTAGTAGAGCCACTTGAGGTTGCGCACGGCCAGGTACTCCAGCTCGGTCTTGGGCTGGAACCCGATGGGGCCGTCTTCCCGCAGAGTCTGGATCATTCGGCCACAGACCTCTTCATGGTTCTGCTCGTCGCGCACCACCGAGAAGAGGCAGCGCCGGACCGGGTCCTCCTCGTGCAGCTCGTAGCTGCGCACCATCGCCTTGGCGAAAACGGCCGGTCCGGAGGCGTCGAAGTTGGCTAGGACTCCGAACCAGTACATCATGCCGAGCCGCTCTTCCTCGTTCCACTCGCTGGGGTCGAGCTCATTCCAGGGCAGGTTCGAAGGGTTCCAGGCATCCCGCTTGGATTTTTCGTAGATGTCGGCGAGCTGGGGAGTCTCCTCGTGCCATTCGATCGGGAAGATGTTGCCCGCCTCGATTTCGGGCGGCAGGCCCAGAAAGTCGAGCACGATGTCCTCGTGGTTGCTGTTTACCGAACTCATGGGCATCTCCCGTGGGGGGCGGAACGGTGTCCATCCTACGGCGGCTCTCGCTCCTCCATCCGGGCCGATCCCAAAGGACGTCGGCCCCCCAATTAAGATGGGATCCATGGGTTCCGCGGCGACCCGCCAGGCGGCCGTAATCCCTAGCCGGGTTCGGGTTGCTGGGGCGACGGNNCCGTATTCCCTAGCCGGGTTCTGGTTCCTGGGGCGACAGCGGGAAGGTTGCCGAAGTGAGTCAGCTCCTTCCCGCCCCCGGCAGCGAGCGTCCGCCTGGCCTGACATCCACCTCCGCTCGCTACCTGGAGGCGACCTACTACATCGCGCACGAGGGGGAGACCGTCCGCCCTTCCCGGATCGCCGAGTGGCTGGCGGTGAGCGCACCCACTGTCACCGGGGTCATGCAGCGACTCCACGAGCAGGGGCTGGTCGAGTTCAATTCTGACCGCAGCCTGCGGCTCACCCCGATCGGAGAGCAGCAGGCCTCGGAGGTCGTCCGCCGCCATCGGGTGGTCGAGCGCTGGTTGACCGACGCCGTGGGACTGGACTGGGCGACCGCGGACCTGGAGGCGGGTCGGATGTCGCACTTCTTCTCAGACCTGGTGCTGGAGCGAATCTTCGAGGGGCTGGGGAGACCCACGACCTGCCCCCACGGCAACGAGATCCCCGGGGCCGGGATGCGGGGGCGGGAGCTGGTCAGCCTCTTCGAGCTGGAGCCCGGGGTTCCCGCGGTGATCTCCCGCATCTCCGAGGTGGCCGAGCACGAGGCCCCCCAACTGCTGCGGCTCTTAGAGGTCGAGGGCCTGAAGCCTGGGGTTCAGGTAGAGGTGCGCCGCGAGGCCGGGGCGGAGGCGCTCACGGTGGTGGTGGCGGGCCACCAGACCGCCTTGGGCCTGCGAGCCGCGCGGTCGGTTTGGGTGGAGAGGGCTTATCCTCGTCCGCTCCCGGGATCCGCTGGATCGCCTTGAGGTACCTCTCATAGTCCTCGGGCGATAGCCACTCCGGGCCCCGCAGGGCGCCGTTCCTCAGCCAGAAGGCGGTCATGCCGACCGCCCCGACCAGCAGAACCCAGGCGGCCACGTCGGGGAGTCCGAACGAGTGGGTGGCGAGCGGGATCACCAACAGCAGGACCGCGACCACCGCGTAGACCGCCCAGGCCGCCAGCTCGATCCGGGTCTGATAGGGCGGCAGGGGGAGCCGGGGAACCGGTTCCGGGGGGGCATCCCAGTTGTCACTTTCTGGCACCGAGGCATCGTAACGCCAGGCTGGTGGGAGCAAACGACGCCCGCTCCAGCCGGAAGAATTACATTCAATGTTGACAGAATGGCAAGGAAAGGTTATAAATCTCTGATGAACAATGACCAATCTCTTCAAGACATCCTCCGCAAGGTAGCCTCGGGCGAGCTGACTCCGGAGGAGGGCACCGCCCAGATCGAGACCCTCCACCAGGGCCAAGTCGCGGTAAAGGAGGCTCCGATTCGCACCGTTCGGGTCGTGGGTGCGCTCCACCCCCTTCGGATCACCGGCGACGCCGAGGTGCGGGACGCGGTGGTCACCGGCATGCACGAAGCCCACCGGGAAGGCGACACCCTAGTGATCCGGACCACTACCACCGGAGATGACGAGTCCGGTTTCAGCTTCCGGTGGCCTGGGCGAGCCGGCATTCCCAACTTTGGCTCAGGCCACCCCGAGCGCGCCTTGCGGCCCATCCAGGTCCGGATGAACCCCGACCTGGCGCTGGAGGTGGAGATGTCGGCGGGGTTGCTGTCGGTGCGGGGGGTCAAGGGCCCCATCAAGGCCGACATCCAGGCGGGCAGCGCCAAGCTGGAGGGCTTTGCGAGTCCGTTCGACCTCAAGGTCACCTGGGGCACCGTCTCCGCCACAGGCGTGCTCAAAGAGGGTCAGTCCAAGGTGCGCTGTGAGGCCGGGACGGTGAAGATCGGGCTGCAGGAGGGTTCTAGCGTCAGAGTGCAGGCGCGCAGCACCCTGGGGCGTATCTCCTTGCCCGGGGAGGCGGCCGGTATCTCCGATGGCTGGACCATGGGTGGAGAGCAGCGCGAGGCCACCGTCGGGTCCGGAGAGGGCCAGCTGGATGTGGAGACCACCACCGGGGCGGTCTGGGTGGAGGAAGTGGCGGAGTGACGGCCAACCATGCCCCCCGCAGCTGCCCAGTCTGCGGGGAGCAGCTGCACCTGACCAGGCTTTCCTGCCAAGGGTGTGGCACGGAGCTCTCCGGGGACTTCGAGAGCTGCGAGTTCTGCGCTCTCTCTAGTGGCGACCGCGAGCTGCTCAAGCTCTTCTTGGGATCGCGAGGGAACCTCAAGGCGATGGAGCGTCAGCTGGGGGTCAGCTATCCGACCGTGAGGGCGCGGGTCGACTCCGTGCTGGTGCGGCTGGGAGTTGAGGCCCGCGAGCCGCAGCCCGAGTCCCGGCTGGGGGTGCTGCAGGCGCTGGCTCGAGGAGAGGTAGACCTAGACCAGGCGCAGGCTCGGCTCCGCTCCTGACCGGAGAGAAGTACCGAAGGCGGCGTCAGCGGAAGCCGTACAGCCCCTCGTGGAAGTCGCCGCTGCCCGACCAACGGTCGATCACCTTATCCACCACGCTGTCGTCGACCACGGTCGCACCCATGGTCCTGGCGTTGCCCTCGACCGCCTCGAGCACCTGACCGCGCACGAACTCGGGCACCCGCTCAAAGCGTTCCCGGGCGGAGTCGGTCCAGGTGAGGCCATCCTGATAGCGCTGCTCGATGGCGTGGGAAACCTCGCCCCACATCTCGAACTTGACGTCCATCACCGCCGGCGTGATGACCGTCCCCAGTCCCTTCTTTATGGCCGTGTACTCGACGCGCCAGCGGGTCAGCTCGCGACAGAACGAGGGCACCTCCATCAGCCGGGCCTCGGCCTCGGCGGTCCAGGTGAACGTGGGCAGGTCAGCGCGGTTGCTGAGGGGGTGCCCATAGCCCAGCTTCTTGGACAGAGTGTCGACGAAGTCGGAGTTGATCTGGTCAAGACCCCGGCGCTCCGCCCTTTGCTCGGTCGCCTTGCGAGCCATCTCCTCGGCCTTGTCGGTGCTGACGTGGCTGGTCTCTGCCGCTGCCCGAGCTTTGCGCATCGCCGCCACGTGTGCCTCCACGTCCCAGGTGACGTCGGCTGGGCGGTCTGAGGCTGGCACCGGGCAGGCCTG
>PKXR01000060.1 GCA_003133485.1 Candidatus Dormiibacterota bacterium | reverse complement strand
CGCCGTCCCGCCCCCTGACGCAGAGAATCGAGAGCTCCCGCTCGAAGGGGACCAGCCGCTCCAGGATCGAAGGGACCTGGCCGAGCTCCTGCCAGGCGGTCTCCAGCTGGGAGCGTTCCGCCACCAGTCGCTGGCCGTGGCCGTCATAGCCGAGGCGTCGGGTTTTGAGCAGGGCCGGGAACCCGACCTTCTCGGCCGACTCCAGCTCCCGCAGTGAGCCCACTTCGGCGTAGCTTGCGGTCTCGATCCCCAGGCTTTGGAAGAGCTGCTTTTCCAGGAGCCGGTCCTGCCCTACTGCCAGCGCCCTCGGCGGCGGGAAGACAGAGCCGGACTCGGCCAGCAGGGCGGCCGAGCCTTCGGGGACAGACTCGAACTCGAAGGTGACCAGATCGGATTCCTCCCCCAGCTGGTGCAGGAGCTCCGGATCGTCGTAGGGCCCTACCAGCTGGCGCCCGACGTCGGCCGCCGCCGCTCCCAGGAGCNNCGGCTCCAGAAAAGTGAAGCGTAGCCCCAGCGGCAGCCCCGCCAGGGCCAGCATGCGGCCCAGCTGGCCGCCCCCCAGGCAGCCGACCCGCTGACCCACCTAAGGCTGGGCGGGGTCGGGCTGGCTCAGTACAGCGTCGGTCTGGCGGGCCCGGTAGGTGAGCAGCGCGGCCCGGATCAACGGGTCGGTGAGCGCCAGGATCGAAGCTGCCAGCAGCGCCGCATTGATGGCTCCGGCCCGTCCGATCGCGAGCGTCCCGACCGGCACCCCGGCCGGCATCTGGGCGATCGAGAGCAGAGAGTCGACGCCGTGCAGAGCCTTGCTCTCTACCGGAACGCCCAATACTGGTAGGTGGGTCTTGGAGGCCAGCATTCCGGGCAGGTGGGCGGCCCCACCGGCGCCGGCGATGATCACTCTGAGACCGCGGCTCTCGGCGGTGGCCGCGTATTCGAAGAGCAGATCCGGGGTCCGGTGCGCCGACACCACCTTGGTCTCGTGGGGGACCCTCAGTTGGTCAAGGGTCTCCGCGGCGTGGCGGAGCGTCTCCCAGTCGGAGGCGGAGCCCATAACCACCCCCACCTGAGCCAAGGGCCCCTGGCTCTCGCTCACTGCCAGCTCGCTGGAGGGACCACAGTCGAAGGTTAGCTGGGCGCCGCGCCCCGGCGGGGTTTGGCCGGGGGAAGCTGGGACGTCGTCTCGGCAGCCTCAGCGGAGGCTGACTCCAGCCGGAGCTGGGCGCGGTGCTGGCCCCAGACCGAGTAGATCCGCTGAATTGCGGTCACGTTGGTGGCGATTGCGAGGATCCAGAGCACGATGGTCAGCTGCCCCAACACCAACCCCAGGGCCGTCACCACCACCCGCTCGGGCCTCGCGAACCAGCCCCCGTCACAGGTGAAGCCGAGCGATTGAGCCCGGGCCCGCACGTAGCTGACAAGCAACGAGCCCAACAGCGCCGCCGCGATCAGGAAGACCTGGGGATCCTCGTGGAGGCGGACCAAGAAGAGGTAAAGCATGCCGAGATAGATGGCGCCCTCGCCGTAACGGTCAGCGGTGCTGTCAAGAAAGGCCCCGTAGCGGTGGTCCCGCCCTGAGACTCGAGCAACCGCCCCGTCGAGAATGTCCATGGAGCCGGCCAGGAGCAGAACCAGCCCTGCCGGGAGCAGCAGGTTGAGGCCGATCAGGCTGGCCGCCACCAGGGTCACCGCCAGCCCCACCAGGGTGATCACGTTGGGGCTGACCTTGACCAGGCGCGCGCCGGCGGCGAGCCGCTGGGCGCCAGCTCTAACTGACGCTTGCAGCAGACGGCTGAACAAAGGAAGTTACCTCTGGTTGGCTCCGCGCTGTGAGCGCGGATTCGTAGACGGAAAGCACTCGGTCAGCGACCAGCGGCCAGGCGTAGCCCTCGGCGGCCCGGCGGCCCCGCTCAGCCATCTGGCGGCGGAGCTGCGGGCTGTCCAGCAGCCGCGCCAGAGCGGCTGCCATCTGGGCCTCGTCGCCAGGCGGTGTGAGTAGGCCCTCCGCGCCGTCGGTGATTACGTGGCTGAAGCCGTCGATGGCGGTCGCCACCACCGGCCGGCCGCTGGCCATCGCCTCCAGCAGAATCACTCCGAACGATTCCTTGCCGGTGTTGGGGGCACAGTAGATGTCGGCCGCAGTGAAGTAGCTGGGCTTGTCGGCCTCCGGGACGAAGCCGCAGAAGCGAACGTCCGGGATCCCTTCTTCCTCCACCCGCCGTTTGAAGCCCCGCCGGAGAGGGCCGTCGCCAACCACCACCAGCTGGCAGTCGGCCCGCACCTGGCGCAAGAGCGAGTAGGCCTCGAGCAACGTCCCCAGCCCCTTTCGCTCCTCCAGTCGGCCCAAAAATAGGATGGTCTTACGACTGGCCTGGGCGATCCCCGGAGCAGGCGGCACCGAAGGGTTGAAGATCCCGGGGTCGATCCCGTTGGGGATCACTGTGTAGTTGGCGGGGAAGTACCGGGAGACGAAGGTCTTGGCCGGCTCCGAGACGGCGATGCACGAGTCGAGCTTTCGGAACTGACGCCGCAGCAGGGGGCGACCGTAGTAGTAGCCGAGGTTCTGGCGGGCGTAGGCGTGGAAGGTGCCCACGTTCACCCCTTCGCCATTGATGCGAAGGACGGTTACCGGCAGGGCCGGCATCAAGGGCTCGTGCAGATGAATCACGTCGAAGCGCTCCTGGTCCAGGATCTCCCGGATCTTGCGGGAGAGATGAAAGGAGAGGGAGATCCTGGCCACCGAGCCGTTGGCGGGGATCGGGATCGGCCGACCGAGAGGGTAGAGGCCATCGACAGCGGGTTGTTTCCCTCCGGCTGAGGGAGCCAGGATCTTGACCTCGGCGCCCTGGCGCCGCAGCTCGGTCGCCAGGTGGCGGACATGCTCGCCGACACCGCCCGGCCTCTCGTAATCGTAGGGCGAGACCATGCCCACTTTCATGAGACTTGAGCTCCGGCCGGAGCGGCCACCTTGGTCTGGGTTAGCGGCTCGAGGTCGGCCATTGGCGTCCCGAACAAAGGGGTCATCACGTGCCACTGGTCGGGGTGGGCGCGGAGCTCAGGCTCCAAGATGCGGAGCAGCTGACGGGCCGCCCGCCTCAGGTCCTCCTGGGGATTGTCTCCCAGAGAGACTCGAATCGGGGGGTACCCTCGGCCCAGATAGGTGTCGTCGGGCTCTCGGAGCAGGCAGACAGGCAGGATCGAGGCCCCGGTCCTAGCGGCAATCTCCACCGCCCCCAAGGGGATCGACGCTTGGTGGCCACAGAACGGCAACGGCTCCCCGGTCCCAAGCAGATCCCGGTCGATGGCGATCACCACCACGCCGTCTTTGGAGAGCACCTTGTAGATCTGCCGGACAGCCGACGCCCCAGAGCGGCGGGCCGCCTTCTGGTCTCCCCTTTCGACGGCGTCGACGTTGAGGGGGATCACCTGACAGCCCACCTTGTTACGCGCTCGCACCAGCCAGTTGAAGCAACGGATCGGGCGCACCTGCTCGGCCAGAAGAGCCAGTCCTCCGTCGGTGAAGGTGAAGTGGTCGCGGAGGGCGGCGATCGCCGCCTCCCAGGACCCCAGGTGCAAGCTGACGATGATCACCCCATGACCCCCCTGGCGGGCCTCGTCGAGGAAGTGGCCATCCTCCAGCCGGATCAGCTTTCGCCAGCTCTCCAGCGGTCGGTGGGACATCTGCAGGAGGTCGATCCAGGCCTTGAAGAAATTGCGCACGTTCTGGCGGAGCAGCTGCCTCATCTCTCGGCGACTTAGACCGGGGCGGATCACTTCCAGATTGGCCCGCAGACCCCGCCAATGCGAGGGCCAGCAGGTGGTCAAGACGGTCGCCAGCGGCCCCGCCAAGCGATACGCCGTCTTGCGATCGACGGTCCGCAGCGCCAGCTCGGCGGCCCTCAGACCCAAGTAGGGAAGGAGCGGTTCCGGCCCGGCCAGCGGGGCCGGGGCGATCGCGGCATCCTTTCCCGTCCCCGGGCCGACCCGGGGAACCCGAGTTCGGGGCATGGTCAGCTTCACGTGCTTTCGGTTCCCGCCCCGGGGCGGGTCATGGAGTGGAACGCGAACCACTGTGTCGGGTCGGCGCGGATCATTGATTCGAAGGAGGTGGCGATGGCCTGAGTCAGCTCCGCCGTCTGTGCCGCCGGGTCGCCTGGGCCAGGTTGGGCGAGTGGCTCCAGCATCCGAGATTCGTGGCGGCCGTCGGCTAGCCGCTTCATGTAGCCCGGGATCAAGGGAGCTCCGGTTCGAAGCGCGAGCGTGGCGGGACCGGCCGGGAGCACCACCCGCCGGCCCAGGAAGGAGACGGTCACTCCCTGGCCGCCATTATCGATGTCGCAGGCCAGCAGGAGTACTTCGTTCCGGCGAAGCGCGCGGAGCGCCTCCCGGGCGCTGGAGGGTCCGACCGGGATCACCCCCACCCCGAGGCGCTCTCTGGTCGCTCGCACCTGGCGATCCACCTCGGGCGGCCCGAAAGGGTCGGTGACAGCGTGGACAGGGCTCCCGCAGGTGGCGATCACGGCCGCGCCGAGGTCCCAGTTGCCCAGGTGGGGAGTGATCACTATCGCGCCCTTTCCCACCGCCAGGGCCCGATGCAGCGGCTCCAGGGAGATGGCGCCGGGAGTTTGCTTCAGCTCGTCGAGCAGCTTCTCAAGGATGAGGAAGTCGAGGACGGTGCGTGCGTAGTTGCGGAAGGCGCCCCGGGCCAGCTTGGAGCTGGCGGCACGGTCACCGGGAGCGAACGCCGAGTAGTTGACTCTGGCCCGGCGGGCTCTTGAGGAAAGGATTCCGAAGGCTGCGGACCCTCCGATGTCAGCCAGGTGGTAGCGCACTGCCCTCGGCATGGGGCCGACCAGCACCGCGGCGATTCTCATGCCGAGAGCCTGGGGACCGCCCCGGGCGACCCAGCTAGGCTTCGCTTCAAGGGCCGGTGGGATCGGCGTGAGGATCGTCGGAGGCGGAAGCGGCTCCACGAGAATCGGAGCCGGTTCGGCGCCGCGGACGGCTCTCATAGCCACTTCACCCGTGCCCACCAGGAGCCCTCCCCGGCCGAGCCGGGTATCTGGGCAATCCTAGGATTCGCTCCCCACCGGGGCGGCGCCCAACGCTGGGGCGTGGCTGGCGAGTCCGTTGCCGGCCGGGCTGGGCTGCCGGGAGGCAACCGTCTCCTCCGGGTCACTAATGCAGGCTGCTCCCACCCGGCCGGTGATGAACGCCTCGGTGAGCTCGTGAGCTCTTTCATCAGAAACCTGGAAAGGGGGCGACTTCATGAAGTAGNNGCCTGGCCCTCGACGCGGATGTGCGCCCACTTGCGGTCCTTGAGCCAGGGTACGTAGTCACTGGGACCGATGTGGACGTCCTCTTTGGCCATGGGGTGCTGCATCTGCGAGAGGACGGAATTGGTCTTGCTGATTTTCTTGCTGATGAGCCGCTCTCGCTCCAGCATGTTCAGAAAGTCGGTGTTGCCGCCAAAGTTGAGCTGGTAGGTGTGCTCCAGTTGCACGCCGCGCTCCTGGAAAAGACGCGTGAGAACACGGTGGATGATGGTCGATCCCACCTGTGACTTGATATCGTCGCCGATGATCGGAAGGTTGTTCTCCTCGAAGCGCTTACGCCAGTAGTCCTCGCGCGCGATGAAAACCGGCATGCAGTTGACCATTGCGCAGCCGGCCTTTAGGATCTGCTCGGCGTACCACTTGGTCGCCGCCTCGGAGCCGACGGGCAGGTAGTTGACTACCACATCCGTCTTGGTTTCCTTGAGAATTTTGACGATGTCTGCGGTGGGTCCGGGCGCCTTGACGATCACTTCTGAGAGGTACTTGCCCAGACCGTCGTGCGTCATGCCGCGATGCACTGGCACTCCCAACTTGCCAACCTTGGCGAACGTGACAGTATTGTTCTGGCCGCGAAAGATGGCTTCGCCTAAGTCGTATCCAACCTTCTCGCGGTCGATGTCAAACGCCGCGGAGAACTCAATGTCGCTGATGTGATACCCGCCGAGGTCCACGTGCATCAGGCCGGGGACGAAGTCATCGCTGCTGGCATTGCGATAAAACTCCACTCCCTGGATCAGAGAAGAAGCACAGTTGCCCACACCGATGATGGCGACGCGAACCTTCTTGGTCATCGAACTACCTCTGGAAGCGATCGCTCGGCCACGGCGTGGGAGAGCGGCTGACTGACAATCTCGGTCGAATCGGACTCGGTTCCCGACGGCGGAGCCGAGCTGGGCTCGGGCGCCTCTTCCACCAGGCGGGAAAAGCGCTGAAAGTTGGCTTGAATGGAGTCCCGGTCGAGACGGCAGAAGACCTCGCGGCCGTACCGGCGAGTGGTGACGATCCGGGCTCGGCGTAGGAGCCGGAGGTGCCACGACATCCGGGGTTGGCTGATCCCCAAGAGCAGAGCTACATCGGAGACTCTGGCTTCTTTGACCTCGGCTAGCCGCTGCACAATCCGCAATCGGGTCGGGTTGGCGAGCCCCTCGAAATAGGCTGCCATATCCCCCTCGGGGACGCCGGAGAGAGCAAGGGGAAGGACCCGGCGGTGGGGCGGGGTGCCTGCAGGGATGCTCGGATTCAAATAAACAACTCTTTCATAAAGGCGACGTTATGTATCTTAGCTGCTGAGACCCCGTCGGTCAAGCCCGTCGAGGCTTGTCAACTCGCCTCCAACTGATAGTCCAAGCCGGATTCCGGTTGCATTCGAGGGCTCCGGCTCCACCTGCACCGGTAGTTCGCCAGCCTCAGCCGGGGCCGGACTGCCGGGGTTGTTCCGCTCGGGCTAGTGGTCCCACCACCACCAAGGAGGGGTCGGGGTCGGCGTCGCAGTAGGTGTAGGAGTGGGAGTGGGAGTCGGCGTGGGAGTCGCCGCCGGCGTCGGCGTCGGCGTCGGTGTCGGTGGGCTCGCTCTCGCTGTCGCTGCCTGTTAGCTCTTCTTCGACGTCGGCGTCGCCGGAGCTCGTATCTGACACGGTTGGTCAGGATAGGGCCTCTACCGACAGGGGTGGCGCCGGCATGCGGCTGTTCGGTACTTGGGGGCGCACCTTGGCGGACTTCTG
>PKXR01000071.1 GCA_003133485.1 Candidatus Dormiibacterota bacterium | reverse complement strand
GCTCGCCGGCATACCCTCGATCGTGGTTGGCTTTGTCGGCTATGTGGTGTTGGATGTCGAGCTGCATTGGGGATTCTCCTTGCTGGCCGGCATCCTCGCCCTCTCCGCTATCGTGCTGCCCTACGTTGTTAAAACCACCGAGGTGGCGCTCTTGCAGGTCCCCTCTACCCTGCGAGACGGCGCCATCGCTCTCGGCCTTTCGCGGTTGACTACGCTTCGGCGGGCGGTCCTACCGCCCGCGATTCCCGCCATCATCTCTGGCCTGGTGGTGGCAGTGGCAATTGGGGTAGGGGAAACAGCTCCGCTGTTGTACACGATTGGCTTCTCTGACCAGAATCCCTCATTGCAGCCGTTCCAGCACTCGATGGGGTATCTCACGTACGTAGTTTTCTACTGGATCAGTCTGCCGTCTAAGACCGACCACGAACTGGGCGGTGCCGCCGGCCTTATCTTGATTGGCATGCTGCTGGTGCTGATCACACTGGGGCGCCTGGTGAGTCGGTGGTCATCGCGCTACTCGGCCTCGATGCTCTCCTGAGGCGGAGCGCGCGGTAGGTGCTGGCACCGTGTGAACTAGCGGCGGCGCTGACCCGCCATCCCGAATGGGGAGGGGGTTGGACGACACCGAGGTTGGTGTCGCAGCTGCGCTAGCCGGGGACGTCGAGAGGTGTTTCACCGGCCCCGTCCCTGCTAGCTTGTAAGTGTCGACGAAATGGGGGCGCTGGACCAGATGATGATCCCGGCCGCATCGCAGAGACGCTTGGTTGAGTTGCGGGCTAAGAATGCCGAAGCCAAGTAAAACGGGCCGCTGATCGACGAGGAGCTCCGCGAGCGCCACCAGCGCCATATTGAGACGCTGCATCGGCTCTTGGCGGAGGCGGATGCGGCGGTAGGCAAGGTACGTGACGGCACCGACGGCAGGTGCGATGCCTGCGGCGAGACCATTCCAGGCTCCACGCTGGAGCGCTCACCGGCGACAACTCTTTGCGGACCCTACCGCGTCGAGTACACCGGAATCGGTCTGAATTTGCGTAGAATGCTGCGGGGAGTTTCGGACCCGGCTTCCGGCGGCCGGGGAACTCAGCCCCAGACTTCCTCGGCTGTCTCCACCACGAGGCGCAACTTGGCGGTTTGGTCGCCGCCCAGAGAATCGTCCTCATCGCCGGGGCCGCCCGCGAGGCGAGTCGGATCGCCATTCCGCGTCCGGTGCGCGGTACCCAGGTACTGTGTTTTGAGGGCACCGCGGACTGTCTGACCTGGAGCGCTCCCGGATGTCCGCGGGAGGTGCTGTACCGCATCAACGGTGGGGGACATTGCTGGCCTGGAGGTCCTCAGAACCTGCCAGCGTTCATCGTCGGGCGCGCCGCCCGACGCCTCGATGCCACGGCGATCTTGTTCGATTTTGCTAGGGGAGCAGAGAACTCCTCCCGGTACTGCCGTGCGGGGATGCTCCTCACCCGAGCTGATGGCGGCCAGACGCCGGGGTCAAGTTCCGGCGGGGACGCGGAGCGAGCGCAACGATCCCAGGGCTTGGTGGAGTTGAGTCAACGCGTCGGCGATCCAGGGCAGTTTGCAGGGTTCGTTGCTTTGCAGCGCCTCCCACCTCTGCTCATCGGTGTTGCCGTAGAGGAGGCTGGTCGCGACTCGGAACCGCAGCGCGGCTGGCTCGTCCCCAAAAGCGGAGCCGGCCAAAACGGCGACTCCGCGCTCTCGGAGTAGATAGTCCGTGAGCGCGTCCCCCGAGAAGATCCCCAGAGCCTTGAGCTCTTCTTTCAGCGGTGCAAAGTCGGGATATAGATAGAACGCCGCTTGCGGCGTCCGGCACCGGGCGCCTGCCTCGACGAAAAGTCGGTGCACTTCGAGAGCCACCGCGCGGTGGAGACGCCGGCTCGCCGCAATGTGTTCCCGAACGGGAGGCGGCTCGCTAAAGAGGTGGGCTGAGACGGCTTGCATGGGACCGGCCAGAGACGACCACAATTCGCTCCCCAGCGCGATGACGTCCGCACGGAGGCGTTCTCCCCAGGGACCTTCGGGAAAGCGAGCGGCGCCAATCCGCCAGCCTCCGAGTGCCAGGCACTTGCTGAGGCCGGTAGTCAAGACGGTTCGGTCCGGATGGAAGCGAGACGGGGAGCGGTAGGCGTCGGGCTCGTAGGCAAGCTCGCGATAGATCTCGTCGGAAATCATCGCCAGTCCATGACGGTGGGCGATCCCGCAGACGGCTTCGATGAGGGTCACGTCCGCCAGGGTGCCGGTGGGATTGTCTGGAAGCGTCACGATCAGGCACCCCGGGCGCCGACCCGCGGTCTGGGCCGTGAGGATGGCTGCCTCTAGCAGCGCGGGGTCCGGGATCCCCCCAACCTGTTGTGGAGTCGGCACCCAGATCACGCGGTGCCCGGCAATAGCAGCCTGCGCCCCATAGCTCACCCAGCAAGGTTGGGGGAGGATTACGTCGCCCGGAATGACCGTGAGAAGGGCATAGAGAAGGGCCTTACTTCCTGGAGCCAGGACCACCGAATCCAGATCGGTCGGCAGCTCGCGGCGGCTCCAGTAGCCGGCCACGGCCGAACGCGCCGCAGCGGACCCGGCGACCGGCCCATAGCTGTTGAGGTGGGCTCCGCTGGCCAGTGCGGCGGCGGCTTCGGGGAGAACCGGCAGGCCGGCTTCGCCAAAGGCTAGGTGCAAGACTTGCTCGCCCGCCGCGATGCGGGCCCGTACTTGCCGGTCAACGGCCAAGGTAGGCGACTCCTCGAAGGCCATTGGGAGAACCTCAGGGGTGAGCGGTCGGGAAGGTTTTCCGGCTCAGTGTGCCAGCCGGCGAGCGAACGAGGAGCAGTCAGCCTGCCCGGACAAGGTTTCAGTCGCACACTCCTCCCGTTAGCCAGATGGTTGCTAGGGCCGCTTCATGCCTCGCAGCTGGGTCTGGTAGGCGCTCCCCTACGATTTCGCTCTGGTCGACGTTTCGAGCATGAGTCTGGCTGACGGCTGTCCTACTCTCTGGCCCGTGGAGCAAAGCCGATGAAGCACCGGTCTCGGACGATCAGTGAGCGGACGATCGGGAAGGCCGTCCGGCAGCCGTCCCCGAAGGGGAAGGTTCCGGAGGTAATCACTGCCTACTTTTGGATCATCAAGATCCTGAGCACCGGGATGGGCGAAGCCACCTCAGACTTCCTGGCCCACCATTTCAACCCGATACTTGCGGGCACGATCGGCACCTTGGGCCTCGCAGCTGCTCTGCTGCTGCAGTTCGTGGTCAGCAGATACATCGCCTGGTCTTACTGGCTGGCGGTGGCGATGGTGGCGGTATTCGGGACGATGGCCGCGGACGGATTGCATGTGGAATTGGGCGTTCCGTACCTCCTCTCCAGTGCCTTCTACTTGGTGATCCTCATCGCCATCTTTGGCGCTTGGTACCGCAGCGAGCAGACCCTGTCCATCCACAGCATCACCACTACGCGCCGGGAACTCTTCTACTGGGCGACCGTCCTCGCCACCTTCGCGCTCGGTACGGCCCTGGGCGACCTGACCGCGATCACCATGCAGCTCGGTTACTTCTCCTCGGGGCTGCTGTTTGTCGCGTTATTCCTGATCCCCGGGGTGTGCTACTGGCTGTTCAAGGTCAACTCGGTGCTGGCCTTCTGGGTCGCCTATGTCCTGACGCGACCGATCGGTGCTTCGTTTGCGGATTGGCTGGGGGTACCGCGGAGCTATGGGGGACTCGGGTGGGGCCGGGGAACGGTCGCTATCTGCCTGGCAGTTCCGATGGTTCTGTTNNGCAGTCTCTCGCCGGGACACGCGCAACCCCACCACGATCTGATCCCACCAAGAGCGTCGGCCGCTGATTGGGTCGACAACGTACCGGACGGCGCACGGGGTAGCGGCAGCGCTCGACAGGAGAGGGGATCCATATCCGCCGATTGGCGCCTTCACGGCGGCCCACGATCTCTTCAGGTGAGGAGTGCTCCCCACACGGTAGTCACTGCCTGTCCGGGCTCCAGGCGGATCACCCCGTCATCGTTCTGGAATGCGTTGGGAGGACAGGTCATGGGCTCGGCACCCAACCCCCGCCGACGTCGGTGGGGCGCCAGCGTGTCGCCGGTATAGATCTCGATGATCGGGTAGGTATCGTCCACCCATAGCTCAGCCCGGCGTCCGTCAGCACCCGTCAGTCGGGCCCAGGCCCGTCCGCTCAAGTCGCGGGTCAGTCCGGTGAAGGCGTAGTCAACCTTTATGCCCCGCAGGGATTTACCCGTTCGGAAGTCATATCGAGTGCCTCCGACGGATTCCGTGCCCACTGGAAGTTGGCGCTCCGTGTCGGTGACAATCCGCGTTTCCGCCGCTAGCTCCAAACGGCATTCGTCGAGTAACCCGGCCCCAGCCGAGAGGTAGGGGTGCTGGCCCGCGCCATAGGGACAGGGGTCCGCGCTCAAGTTGGTGGCG
The DNA here is from genome assembly GCA_003133485.1 of Candidatus Dormiibacterota bacterium. The sequence goes on along the minus strand of PKXR01000071.1, from coordinate 2,519 downwards.
GTGGTGGACACTTTGAGCCCGTCGTCACTGAGGGCGTACTCCACCTGGACATCGAGGAGGAACGGGTACCCCGGGAGCGGGTTGAGACGGACGCCCATAGTGACCTGGGCTTGCTGGTGGCTTCTAACCGACCAGGGTCGCCAATGGAGGAGTCCGTGAATGGCGTTGTGCTTCTCCGGCTCGGTGAGCGCCACTTGGTAGTCGACCTCGTCGAAGCGGTAGCGACCATCTGCCAGGCGGTTGGGCCACGGAATCAGCGGGGCCCCGTGGGCGCCATCACACAGGGCGTCAATCGGGTATGGATCAAGGACAGGGCGGTCGCCCGCGAAGTACTCCCGGATGCCACCTCCAACCTCCACGACGGTAGCCCGGTGTTCGTTCCAACTGATCTTGAACTGCTCGCCCGAGGGAGGGATTGCCACCGCCTAACCCCGATCCCACTTCACCAATGTCACCATCTGACCAAGATAAGCATCCGGACGGGAGGGCTACCGCGGGAGCCAACTGGCCCGGCAACCTGGACGCCTCCACTTCGTCGAGCTCCAGCGGTGTTCCGCGAGACGGGGAGGTATCGTTGGAACCTGGGAGTTCCAGCGCCCGGAATTCCAGAGGAGAGTCGAAGGCCGTAGTCTGCCGGCGGGGCGAGGCCCGACGGATTGGAGGCGCGATTGCCCAACTTGAGCCCACCGGCAGCGGGGGCCCTGGTCGTCTTCGGTATCACCGGGGATCTAGCCCGAAAGATGACCTTCCAGGCTCTCTATCGGCTGGAGGAAAGGGGCCGGCTCGACTGCCCAGTGATCGGCGTCGCCAAGGACAGCTGGTCGGATGATGCGCTGCGAGAGCACGCCCGGGAGGCGCTCACGTCTGCGGGGCAGAAGTTTACCCAGGCCCACTTCTCCCGCTTCGCCAAGCGGCTGTCTTACCTGTCCGGCGACTTCGCCGATCCCGCCACCTATCAGCGCCTGGCCCGGCGCCTGAACGGGGTGCTCAAGCCGTTGTTCTACCTGGAGACTCCCCCTTCGCTCTTCGCGCCTATCGTCGAGGAGCTCGCTCTGGCCGGTCTGACGGCGGGCGCCGTGGTCGCGGTAGAAAAGCCCTTCGGCCACGACCTGGCCTCGGCCCGGGCCCTCAACTCGGAGCTCCGGTCGCGCCTCCAGGAGGACCAGATCCTGCGAGTCGATCACTTCCTCGGCAAGGAGCCGGTGATGGACATCCAGTTTCTGCGCTTCGCCAACGATCTCCTGGAACCGGTTTGGAACCGGGACCATGTGGCCAGCGTCCAGATCACCCTAGCCGAGGATTTCGGCGTTGACGAGCGAGGAGCCTTCTACGATGCGGTGGGAGCGCTGCGCGACGTGGTCCAGAATCATCTGCTCCAGGTACTCGCGCTGGTCGCGATGGAGGCCCCGGCAGGCTCCGACGCCGACACCTTGCGCAACAAAAAGGTGGAGGTTTTCCGAGCCATTCCGGAGGCTGATCCAGCTCACTGCGTGCGCGGTCAGTACCGAGGCTACGGTCGGGTCGCCGGGGTGGCCAAAGGATCCCAAACCGAGACGTACGTGGCCCTTCGTGTGGGCGTCGACAACTGGCGCTGGCTGGGTGTGCCGTTCTTCATCCGCGCTGGTAAGGCGATGGCGGAGCGGGTCACCGAGGTCCGACTGCTATTCCGGCACCCACCAAGGCTGGCCTTCCTGGGAGGGTCCATCCATCCCGAGGCCAACCAGGTGGTGCTGCGCATCGACCCCGATCCGGGTCTTCGAATCATCCTTGCCTCGCAGGGAAGTGGACGCCGACTCACCCAGCCGGTGCACCTCGACCTCTCCTTCGCCAGCGAGCTGGGCCAACCGCTCAGCCCCTACGAGCGCCTGCTGGACAATGCCATGCGCGGTGACATGCGTCTCTTCACCAGGGAGGACAGCATCGAGGAGACCTGGCGGATCGTTCAGCCGTTGCTGAACGCCCCGCCCGCGCTGCACCGGTACTCCGAGGGATCATGGGGACCGTCGCAGGCCCAGAACTTGGTCCGAGGGCATCCCGCGTGGCAGGAGCCCTGGCTGGGCTCTGCCGAGAGCGCTGGGGACAGCTGAAATTCAAAAATGGACTCGGGATCAGGGAGGAAAGCATGGCCACAAGTGAGCCGATGCAGCTAGGCATGGTCGGTTTGGGACGGATGGGAGCCAATCTGGTCCGCCGGCTGATGCGCGACGGCCACCAGTGCGTCGTCTTCGACGTCAATCCCGCGATTGTCGAGCAGCTGGAGGCCGAGGGGGCGACGGGGGCTACCTCCATGGACGACTTCGTCGCCAAACTGACTCAGCCCCGCGCCGCCTGGGTGATGGTTCCGGCCGGAGACATCACCGACTCCACCATCTCGGCTTTAGCCAAGCGGATGGAGAAGGGCGACATCATCGTGGACGGAGGCAACTCCTACTACCGGGACGACATCATCCGGGCGCAGCGGCTCAAGCCGAAGCAGCTGCACTACCTGGACGTCGGCACCTCGGGCGGCGTCTGGGGCC
>PKXR01000224.1 GCA_003133485.1 Candidatus Dormiibacterota bacterium | reverse complement strand
CCTTGGCGCCGCCGAAAGGAATGTTGACCACCGCGCACTTCCAGGTCATCCACATGGAGAGCGCCTTGACCTCGTCGAGGCTCACCTGGGGGTGGTAGCGGATTCCGCCCTTGGCTGGGCCCCGGGTCAGGTTGTGCTGAACCCGGTAGCCGGTGAATACCGAGATGGTGCCGTTGTCCATCCGGACTGGGAAGTTGACCGTGAGTTCGCGCCGGACCTCGCGCAGCACCTGCCGCATCCCCTCGTCGAGTCCCAAGATGGTGGCGGCCTGATCGAACTGCCGCTGCGCGGTTACGTAAGGATTGGCCGCGGCCGTCGGGGAAATCGACGTCAGGACGCCTTGAGCCATCGACCGCCTCCTAGTGACGTAATGATTGTGCGCGCGGCCGGCCAGTTTCGGACTGGCGGTAGGTTGACCTCATCTCGGCCGGTCTGTCAAGCCGTCGCGCTACTTCCCCCCAGTGAATTCGATTCATGCTTCGCTGAGCTCTGGTGGAATGGCGCCGAGCCGCCCCCCGCCCCGCAACGCCGAGAGGAGCGCGGCCGCGAAGGTCACAGCGGCCAGGAAGAGGACGGCCGGCACCAACCCCTTGCTGACGAGCGCCGGTGAGTGGGCGTGGCTGGTGGAGACGCCCGCCGTGAGGCCGAAGATCAGTCCGGTGAACGCGACCCCCAGGGCGGTCCCCATCCCTCGGGTCATGTTGAGGATGCCGCCAGCCATGCCGAACTGGCGGCGCTTAGCCGAGCCCATGATAGCCGCGTTGTTGCCGGGAATGAAGGTCCCCACCCCGACACCTATACCGATCAATTCCACCAGCAAGACGCCTCCACTAGTGGGATGGAGCGCGATCGCCAGGAGGCTGGCCGTGGCCAGCGCCATGCCTCCGATCGTGAGAGGCCTGGCCCCCCAGCGGTCAGCCACCGCCCCCGCGACCGGGGCCGTCAGGCCCAGGGCGAGAGGTAGGGTCAGCAATCGCAGGCCCGCGGCACCTGGGTTCAGATGGCCCGCGAACTCCAAATAGAACGAGAAGACGAAGAGGCAGCCGAACAGTGCCAGGCTCGAGAGCAGTCCGCTGGCGATCCCGAAACTGAAGGCTGGGCGGCGAAAGATTCTCAGCTGCATCATCGGCGCGGGCGCGTGGAGTTCCCAGGCGATGAAACCCGCGCCGACGACCACCGAAGTGGCCAAGTTGGCCAACACGTAGGCCGAGCTCCAACCCGCCTCATCTCCGAAGGAGAGTGCTAGCAGCAGGGTGGTGACCGCGATGACGCAGAGCCCGAGCCCCAACCAATCGAACCGCTCGCGCTGGGCCAGGTAGCGGCTCCGCGGCAGCAGAAACCAGCCCAATCCGAATCCGATCAGTCCCAGCGGAACGTTGACCAGAAAGATCAGACGCCAGCCGCCCAGGACCAGCAGGAGTCCGCCCACGGCCGGTCCCAAACACAGGCCGAGCGCCTGGGCCGCACCCTGCACTCCGATCCCGCGGCCCAACTTGTCCCGAGGCATCGCCTGGACGATGAGGGCAACAGCATTGGCTTGCAGCATGGCGGCCCCCAAGCCCTGCAGCACGCGAAAGACGTCCAGGGTCAGCAGGGTCGGGGCGAGTCCGCAGAGTCCGCTGCCCAAGACGAAGATCCCGAAGCCGTAGATGTAGAGAAGCTTCCGGCCCACCATGTCGGCGAACCGCCCGATGGCCGTGACCAGGGCGATCAGAGTCAGTAGGTAGGCCAGCGAAACCCACTCCACGGCGCCCAGATTGCTGTGGAAGTAGGACTGCAGGGTGGGCAGCGCGATGACCACGATGCTGGAGTCGAACTGGCCCATGAAGGCCCCGACGCACACCGCTCCCAGCACCAACCAATGAGCGTGGGGGTTGGCGGCGATCGCGGCCGGGCGCCGGGGCTCCACCAACAATCTGCGCCAGCCAGTGGCGTTCCGCTCGGGTGGCAGCCCCGACGAGGAGTCCGCGGCACCCATGTCGCTCTACTCTAGCCGCGTCGCGCAGGCCCACCTTGCCGGCGCCGGCACCCATCCTCTCCGGACGGCTGCCTCCATCGGGCTGCCGGACGGGCCAGCCAGAATTCATAATCTCCGGAATGGCCGCACCGGTGGCGCTGGAGGTGGAGGTTGACAGCGCGCGCAACCTGATCGAGGGGGGAGCGCCCCTGCTGGACGTGCGAGACGCCGATGAGCGCGAGCACCTGCGCATCGCCGGTTCCCTCTGGATTCCCATTGCTGAGCTCAGCGAGCGCTGGCGGGAGCTGCCCCGGGAGGGGACGCTGGTGGTGCAGTGTGCGGCTGGGTCCCGCAGCTTCCGGGCGACCAAGTTTCTCCGGGAGAAGGGTCTGGTGGCGACCTCCATGATCGGGGGGATCAGCGAGTGGCAAGCCCACGGGCTCCCGACGCTGACCGGCTCCGACTCCAGTGGGGGCGGCAGCAGTCAAGACCGCTAGTCAGGGGTGTGCTGGGGCCCGGCGGGAGGGTGGGGCGGCCCGAAGGCGACCTTCCCTATCGCGCGGTCAGGTCCGAGGTGAGAGCATGGGGGTGGATGGCACGTGATCTCCAAGAGCGACCGGTGAGCGATACTTCGACGCTGCCTCGGGCCGGGACTGAACTCGACAACCTGTGCATCAACACCATTCGAACTCTCGCGATCGATGGAGTTGAGAAGGCCAATTCGGGCCATCCAGGATTGCCGATGGGGATGGCCCCCTCCGCCTATGTGCTCTGGACTCGCTTTCTGCGGCACGATCCCAACGACCCCAAGTGGCCGGACCGGGATCGGTTCGTGCTCTCCGCCGGNNCTGTCGAACGGGCACGCGTCGATGCTGTTGTACGGGTCGCTGCACCTCTCGGGGTACAACCTGCCAATGTCGCAACTGGAGCAGTTCCGGCAGTGGGGCTCAGTCACCCCTGGTCATCCCGAGCGGGGGCTAACCGCCGGAGTCGAGGTCACCACCGGGCCGCTAGGCCAGGGATTCGGCAATGGGGTGGGGATGGCGATTGCCGAGCGCCACCTGGCTGCCCGGTACAACCAGCCTGAGAACGAAATCGTTGACCATCGGACCTTCGTTCTGTGCAGCGATGGTGACCTGATGGAGGGGATCAGCTCGGAGGCGGCCTCCCTGGCGGGCCACCTGGGGCTGGGCAAGTTGATCTATCTGTACGACGACAACCACGTCTCCTTGGACGGGCCTACGTCCTTGTCGTTCACCGAGGATGTCGAGGCGCGGTTCAGCGCCTACGGCTGGCAGGTGCAGCGAGTCGAGGACGGCACCTTGGACTTGGAGGGAATCGCGGGAGCGATCCAGACCGCCATCGACGATGAGAGCCGACCGTCTTTGATCGCGATCCGCACCCACATCGGATACGGCGCGCCGCACAAGCAAGACACTAATGCCGCCCACGGCTCGCCGCTGGGAGCCGAGGAGGCCGCCGCCGCCAAGCGAGCTTACGGATGGGACCCCGCGGTTACCTTCTTCGAACCCGACGAGGCGGTGGCGCACTTCCAAGAGGCCAAGCAGAAGGGCGCCACCCTCAGCCAGGAGTGGAACGAGCGCTTCTGCTCGTGGAGTGAGGCTTTTCCGCAACTGGCCTACGAGTGGCGCACCGCGATTGCCGGCGAGCTGCCGGCCGGTTGGGAGGATGTGCTGCCCTCCTGGGACGAGGACAGCGACCCCGTCGCCACCCGGGTCTCGGGCAGTAAGGCGTTGGTGGCACTCGCGGAGCGCATTCCCTGGATCGTGGGCGGAGATGCTGACCTGTCGGAGTCGACCAAAACTGCGATTCCCGGCGGGGGTGACTTTGACGGCCGAACTGGCGTGGGTCGCAACCTCCACTTTGGGGTTCGGGAGCACGCCATGGGGGCCGCCTGCAACGGCATCGCCGCGCACGGTGGCCTGCGCACGTACAGCGCCACCTTCTTCACCTTCTCCGACTATCAGCGACCATCGGTTAGGCTCTCGGCGCTCTCCCACCTAGGGGTGGTCTGGGTCTACACCCACGACAGCATCGGACTGGGAGAGGACGGTCCGACCCACCAGCCGGTGGAGCACCTGGCCGCGCTCCGCGCGATCCCCAATTTGGTGGTGCTCCGCCCAGGCGACGCCAACGAGTCCAGCTGGGCCTGGGCGGCGGCCCTGCAGCGGGGCGCGGCCCCGACCGTGCTGGTCTTTTGCCGCCAGAATCTGCCGGTGCTGCCAGGCACCAAGCGGCTGGCGGCAGTGGGGGTCGCTCGGGGCGCCTACGTGCTCCAGGAGGCCGAAGGGGGAGAGTGCCGCAGCCTGCTGATCGGCACCGGCAGCGAGCTGTCGATCTGTGTCGCCGCGCGCCAGCTTCTCCAGGAACAAGGGGTGCCGACCCGGGTGGTCAGCATGCCGTCGATGGAGCTCTTCGCCCAGCAGCCCCCGGAATATCGGTCGGAAGTGCTGCCTCCGGTGGTACGGACGCGGGTTGCGGTGGAAGCGGGAGTTGATCAGCCTTGGTGGCGCTGGGTCGGCGATCACGGCGCGGTGGTGGGAGTCAATCGCTTCGGTGCCTCCGCGCCGTACCAGACAATTTATGAGCATCTGGGGTTGACGCCCTCGGCAGTGGCCGAGCGGGTGCAGCGCCTGCTGGCCGGATCGGGAGGTGAGCAAGGTGAGTGAGAACCCGCTGCAGCGGCTGGCCGGTGCGGGTCAGAGCGTCTGGTACGACAATCTGAGCCGCGATTTGCTACGTAAGGGAGAGCTCCGGCGCCTGATCGGCCTGGGGGTGCTCGGAGTGACCGTCAACCCGACCATCTTTGAGAAGGCAGTTTCCGAAGGGGCCGCCTACGACGACCAGATCCGAGAGCTCGCCCTCGCAGGTCGGTCGACCGACGAGATCTACGACCGGCTGATCGCCGATGACGTGCGCAGCGCCTGCGACGAGTTGCTGATGACCTACCAGGAGACCGGGACCCTTGACGGCTACGTGAGCCTGGAAGTGTCCCCGGCTTTGGCCCGCGATGCCCGCAACACGGTGGCTGCCGCCGGTCGTTACTGGGCGGCGGTGGACCGACCAAACCTGCTGATCAAGATTCCGGCCACGGCGGAAGGGGTGGGGGCGATCGAAGAGGCCCTCTTCCAGGGCTTCAACGTGAATGTGACCCTGATCTTCGCGGTAGCCCGTTACCGAGAAGTGATGGAGGCCTACTGCCGTGGCCTGGAGCGCCGGGTGGAAGCTGGGCTTCCCGTCGAGAAAATACGATCGGTGGCCAGCTTCTTTGTGAGTCGGGTCGATACCGAGGCGGACGCCCAACTGGACGCTTTGGCCGAGCATGCGGAGGGTGAGCGCCGCCGTGGGTTGGAGGCCGCCCGTGGCAAGGCCGCCATCGCCAACGCGGCGGTCGCCTACCAGGCGTTTCTGGAGGTATTCCACGGCGACCGTTTCCGGGATCTGGCGGCGGCCGGAGCGCAGGTGCAGCGTCCCCTCTGGGCCAGCACCAGCACCAAGAATCCCGCCTACCGCGATGTCCTGTACTGCGAGGAGCTGATCGCCCCGGAGACGGTCAACACCATGCCCCCGAGTTCGATCGAGGCCTTTCTGGACCACGGCGAGGTGCGGTCCACCTTGGAGGGCCACATTCCCGAGGCCGCACCCGAACTGGCGCACATGCGCGAGTTGGGCGTGGACATCGACCAGGTCACGGCCCTACTCGAGGTCAAGGGGGTCGCCAGCTTCTCCGCCTCGATGGACAAACTGCTGGCGGAGATCGGGGCCAAGCGCACCAGCTTCGCCGGTCAGGGGCTCGTCGCTTCGCCCCGCACGCAGGTCAGCTCGACGGTGATGCTGGCGCAGGTGGAGGCGGGAACCGCCGGTCACGCGGTGGCCGAGGCTGCCAGCCAGCTGCAGAGCTCCAACGCCGCGGCCCGGCTGCTCGACCGCGACACCACCCTCTGGCCCGGGGACCAGGCCAGTCGCAGTGCGATGGCGGAGCGGATGGGGTGGCTGGACGAACCCCAGCGCCAGCGAAGCGCCGCCGCCGGTCTGCACAGCTACTCCAGTTGGGTGAGGGACCAGGGCTTCACCCATGCAGTGTTGGTCGGGATGGGAGGCAGCAGCCTCTGCCCGGAGGTGCTGCGCCGGACGTTCGGCGTACGCCCCGGCTACCCCGACCTGATCGTGCTGGACTCCACAGATCCCGACCAGATCCAGTTGGTGGTTGATCAGATCGACCCGGCCCGCACCTTGCTGTTGGTGGCCTCCAAAAGCGGCGGAACCACCGAGACGCTTGCCCACTGCAGCTTCTTTCACACCCACTGGCAGGCGGCTCTCGGGGACGGGGCCGGTGCGCACTGCATCGCCATCACGGACCCCGGCACCCAGCTCGAGAAGCTTGCCCACGATCTCAACTTTCACCACGTTTGGTCTTCAAATCCTGCCATCGGCGGGCGCTACAGCGCCCTTTCCGACTTCGGAATGGTTCCGGCCGCGACCATGG
>PKXR01000107.1 GCA_003133485.1 Candidatus Dormiibacterota bacterium | reverse complement strand
TCCAGGTTGTGGGCGATGAAGATCAGGTTGGTGCCGGGGTAGACCCACTCCGACTGGGCACGCATCGTCTCCACCATGTCGTCGAAGACCCGGTGGTAGATCCGGTCGATCCGGTCGTCTCGGGCGGCGATGTCCTGGGCCCGGCGATGGTCGTTGGCAGTTACCGCCTCCAAGATGTCGCGCACCTGCTCTTCGACATACCGGCCCATCCGCAAGATGGCGTCCAGCCGAGGGCGGGAGCTGAGCTCGATCAGCGGCAGCGCATAGCGGGCGCAGCTCTTGGCGTGGTCGCCCATGCGCTCCAGCTCCGAGGCCATCAGCATCAGCCCGAAAACCTCGTTGAGCTGGTGCCCGGTGGGATGTTGGGCCGCCAGCACGGCGAGCCCCCTCTCCCGCTCCTGCCGGTGGCGCTCATTCACCTCAGCGTCGCCTGCCACTACGGCCCGCAGCCGGTCGCCATCACGGCTCTCCAGCCCGGCCATGGCGCTGGCCACCCCTTCGGCCACCATACCGCCCAGGACCCGCACCCCGTCGCGGAGGGCGGCGAGATCGGAGTCGAATTCGTCAGAGGGAGCATCTGCCACAGTTCGATAGTAGTCGACCGAGATCGCCATCAATCCCTTCAGGGGCGACGGAGCACGATCCTGACCANNGGTGTAGAAGCGGTCGAAGATCAGCGGCAGCTGGCTGGCAGGGATCCCCGAGCCTGTGTCGCGAACCGAGACCGTTGGGCGACCGGTCGATTGCCCCACCCTGACGGTGACTGATCCCGGCGATGAGGTGAACTTGAGTGCGTTGCCCAGCACGTTGGTGAGCGCCCGCTCCAACCGGGCCCGGTCCGCCAGGGCGATGGCCGGCGCACCCCGAATCGAGAGGGTGAGCTGGCGCTCCTTCGCCTCGGGTAGCAGCTCCTCGACCGCCCCACTGGCCACCTTCCAAAGCTCCACGGCTTCGATCTGGGCCTTCTCGACCCCCGCCTCCAGCCGGCTCAGGTCCAGGATTCCGTCGACCAGGGCGCGCAGCCGCTCCGCCTCGACGGCGATCCGGCTGGCGAATACCTGGGTCGCTTCGGGATCGTCCCTAGCCTCTCCGGTCAGGGTCTCCGCCATCAGCCGCAGGCTGGCCAGGGGAGTGCGCAAGTCATGGGAGAGGTTGGCGATCAACTCCTGATGAGCTCGGCTAAGCCGACGTTCCGAGGTGATGTCGGTGAGGATCAGGATCACCTGGCGGCCGCCGTTCGGTAGCTCAAGGGGGGCCGCCACGGCCTTGAGGATCCGCCGCCAGTCGTTCTGCCGGAGCTCGCCGCGGGCGGTCGTTCCGGTCGCCAGCACCTTNNCGACGTCAGCGGCGTGGGGGTCGTCGAGGAGCTGGGCGAGCGGGGAGCCGGGAGGCACCGCCGGGAGCTCAGGCACCGCCCCGCCGAGCTGGGGTCCGGCGAGCAGGCCACCGGCGTTGGCGCTGGCCCAGATCACGTGACGGGTGGCGTCCAGGACCATCACCGCGTCCGAGCCCAGCTCGGTCAGGCGGCTCAGCAGCTGGTCAGCACCGGCCGGGAGGGACCCGGTGATCCCCAGGGCTGGGCCGTCCGGGATCACCGCTGGTCCCAGCCGCCACCGGGGTCAGGACGCCCCAGGTACATGGCCTGGGAGATGCGATCCTTGTCGTCGGAAAGATCGAGCCGCCACACGCCACCCTTGGGACAACGGGAGCCTGAGGCGGCCCCGGCCGCCTCTAGCAGCGGCGGGATCATGTCTCCGTGGCTGCAGGCGGCGATCCGGCGGGTTCCAGCGGCGAAATAGGCCTTGACTAGGGCCTTGAGCTCGGCCTCCGCCCCGCCCTCATCCACGGCCCTTCCGCCCTCCAGGAGCCGGGTGTCGTCCTGGACCTGGAGGCCCGCTCCGTGCGCCAGCGGCAGTAGCGTGTCCCGGCAGCGCAGGGTGGGACTGCTGTAGTGGGCCTCGATCCCGGCATCGGCGAGGAGGTCGGCCATGGCAACGGCCTGACGCCAACCGAGCTCATTGAGGGGCCTGAGGCGATCCGGTTGTGACCAACCGTCCCGCTCACGGGCAACCGCGTGACGAACGAGATAGAGACTGCGCACCGCGATCTCGGAAGTATAGAGAAGGTGATGCCCTGCCAAGGGAGCAAACTAGGGCGGTGACAGCGTCCCGGATATCGATTTGATCGGCGAGAGCTCCTGGGAAGCTTCCCAATGACGAGGGCCCCGCGCTTCGCGGCCATCGATGTGGGCAGCAACACCGTTCATCTGCTGGTGGCCAGTTGCCCACCCCACCGGCTGCCGATCCCACTGCTCCGCCGTCGGGAGTTCGTCCAGCTGGGGCAGGACGTCCAAGCGGTGGGCGCCATCGGCCCGCAGCGCTTGGAACTCGCCAGCCGGGCCCTACGCCGTCAGGTGGAAGACGCCCGAGCGGCCGGGGTGGCTGAGATCGCCATCGGAGCTACCCAGGCGCTTCGGTCCGCCTCCAACGGGCCCGAGGTGGCGGAGCGGCTCGCCGCGGCGGCCGGTGCCGGCCAGGTCCGGATTCTCTCGTCCGAGGTCGAGGCGCAGCTGGCTTTCGACGGGGCCACCATGACCATATCGCCGGGACGCCCGACGGTGGTCCTGGACATCGGCGGAGCCTCAGCCCAGATCGCGGCGGGTCCCGCTGGGGGTGTCTGCCGCCACAGTTCCCTGGGAATTGGCTCCGGCTCAGTCACTCTCCTGGCGGGCTCTGATCCGCCCAGCGAGGAGGACTGGCGGGCGATGGAGCGGCGAGTTGACGAATTGATCCCCGACCTGATTCCGCTGCCGGCACATCCGGTGGCGCTGGGCACCGGCGGGACCATCACAAACCTGCCCAGGCTACTCGGGAAGCAGAAGGGGGCGGTGATGCGGATCCGCGATGTGGAGGTGGTCATCGAGGCCTTCCGCAACCGTCCCGCGACCGAACTGTCCGAGCGCTCTGGGGTCGACCTGGAGCGGACGCGGCTCTGTCGCGGCGGTTCGCTGATCCTGGCCCAGATGATGGACCTGCTTCACCTCCGGTGGATCAGGAGCTCGGAGCGAGGACTGCGCGACGGCATGATCGCGGCCTTGGTGCAGGGTGGTGAAGGCTGGTGGCAGGTGCGTAAGCCCGTGCGTTCCGGGGAGCTAGACGAGACGCTGGTCTCCCTGGCGGCCCGAAGTGGTTGAGGCCACGGCCTGCTGCGATTTGGCCGCAACCACCATCGACGAGATGGCGGAGAAGCTCCGCTGGGCGCTGGCCCGGCTGCCCCTCCCCAGCGACTCCGAGGCCGCGCACGACGCCCGGGTGGCCCTGCGTCGGCTGCGAGCTGCTTCGGTGGGGTTCACCGATTGCCTCGCTCGCCCCAAGAAGTGGGGGCGGCAGCTGCGTCAGGCGGAGAAGGCCCTGGGGGGGCTGCGCGACGCCGAGGTCAGGCTGGAGCAGCTCGACGAGGTGCTGGGACCAGTGGCCGTCTCGCGCGACCGCAGCGACGATCCGAGCACGGCCTTCGGCGAGGATGGGCTGATAGTCCCCGAGCCGACCCGGGGGATCCGGGCTGGCCTCAGGGGGCTGGAGATGGAGGCGCGTCGAGCGCTGGCAGACAGCACCGCGTCCGAGATCGGCGAATACCGCCGCCTCGCCCTGTCTGAGGGCGCCCTCCGGCGCTTCCAACGGCTGGCGGTGCCGCCCCAGTTGCAGAAGGGCCACTCGAGCTCCTTTCCGGCGTCCTTAGCTGAGGGGCAGCTGCCCCAGCTGTTCAAGCGGGCGCGGCGCCCAAATCGCACCGAGGCCGATCTCCATCGAAGGCGGGGCGAGATCCGCAAGCTGCGGTATCGGCTGGAGCTATTCGCCCCGATCCTCGATGCAGGTCACCGGACGGTGCTGCAGGAACTCCGCGAGTTGCAGAGCCTGCTGGGTCGGTTCCACGACCTGGTGGTGCTCGCCGAATGGATCGAGGGCTCGTCTCGACAGCTGCGTCACGAGTTGCGCCCGGCGCTGCGCCGCCTGGTGTTGCGCGTGGAATTGGAGCGCCAGGTGGCCAAGGAGGCGGCGGAGACGGAGTTGGCTCGTCTGGATGACGCGGAGTGGTGGTCCACCGCCCAATCAGCGTGCCTGGGAGAGCGGGAGGCGCTGCCCGGCTGAGCGGACCTGGAACGTGAGTTGGCTCTGCGAGAATCGATCAGCCTTGGCCAACTCCGTGGGTCCCCTGCCCTGACCGAGCTGAGCCTGGCGGAGGCACGTCGGCTGGCGGTGGCCGGCCAGCGACTCCTAGTCCGGGTCCCCGCCGTGAATTCGGCCGTGGTCACCCAGCTGGTGGAGCAGATCGGCTATCTCCAGCGCGACCCGGTGTCGGTCGTGGCCCCGAGCCACCTGCTGGTGCTCTGGAGCAGGCTGGGCTGCTTCGATCGATCTCTGTTGGACCAGGCGCTCTGGCTGGAGCGGTCCCTGTTCGAGTACTGGGCTCACGGGGCCTCGATCGTCCCCACTTCGGACTTCACGGCCCACCTCTGGTCCATGCGCAACTACGGGCTCGGCGACACCACTTCCGACCGGCGCATGAGAGCCTGGGCCGACGCCAACCGTCCGATGCTGGCCCAGATCCTCTCGCGACTGCGGCGAGACGGGCCTCAGCCAGCCAGTGCCTTCGATGGAGGGGTGCGGGTCAAGTGGCAGGCGGGTGGTTGGAACCGCGAACGGGATGTCGAGCGGATGCTCTTCCACTTGTGGCGCAAAGGGAAGATCGCCGTCGCCGGACGCGACGGCCGCGGGCGCTCTTGGGAGCTGACTGAGCGCTGGCTGGGGCCGGTAGTGGGGGAACGCGGAGTCTCGGCCTCCCGCCTGACTGAGCAGTTGGCCGAGAGATCCCTGCGAGCCCTCGGCGTTGGCACGGAGATTCACATTCGGCACTACATGGGTGCGGGAAGTTATGGTCGCCTGACCGGCGTGCTGGAACGTCTGGTGCGGCGAGGCGTCTTCCTGACCGTGACCGTGAAGGGAGCGACGGGGCCTCTGCCGGGCCGGTGGTGGGCGCACCGGAAAGACCTGGAGGCCGGTCCGCTGAAGCCGACGCCCGCGCCCTGGTCGACCACCTTGCTCTCGCCCTTCGACAATCTGCTGATTGCCCGGCCCCGGACCGAGGTTCTGTTCGGCTTCGACTTCCGGATGGAGATATACGTGCCCGCTCATCTCCGCCGGTACGGGTACTACGTGCTCCCCATCCTCCACCGGGACCGTTTGATCGGGCGGGTCGACCTGCGCCGAGATCGCCTCAGGGACAAGTTGGTGGCGGTGGCCGTTCATGGCGAGGTTGGTGCGCCGCCGGGCCCGGAGGTGGGGCAGGGGATCCGGGAGGCACTTCACCGGCTCGCCGAGTTCGTCGGAGTACAAGAAGTGGAGGTCGGTCAGCTGCTTTCGGTCCCGCCCGGGTGGGTCCTGCCGCTGCGCGGCTGACCCCGGGTCGGCTCTGTTCACGCAGGTCCGTATGCTCGAGTGAGTGACCTCAGCCCATCGCCTCCAATGTCTGGTCGTAGGGGGCGGCGTGGTCGGCTTGGCGGTAGCGGTCAGCCTGGCTCGCCGGGGCGCCTCGGTCAGGGTCTTGGAGCGCGAAGCGCGCTGCGGAGAGGGAGCATCGGGAGCGGCCGCCGGAATGCTGGCGGAGGGAGCTGAAGCCACCGAGGCCGGGCCCTTTCAGGGGTTGTGCCGCAGCAGCCGGGAGCTCTGGCCGAGCTGGTCTGAGGAGCTCCGGCGCACCACTGGCGTGGACTGCGAACTCGACCGAACCGGGCTGGTGCGGGTCACCAACTCGGCGGAGGGCCGCCGACGGCTGGAGCAGCAGTCGAGCTGGCAGAAAAGCCACGGCGTGGAAGTTTCTTCGCTGTTGGGGCCATCTCAGCTCGCCCAGCTGGTGCCGGGGCTCGGACCGGCTGCCTTGGCCGGACTCCACTACCCCAACGACTGGCATGTCCACAGTCACCGGGTCGTCGAAGCCCTGATCGCCGCCTGCGCGGTTCATGGAGTCAAGATCGAGACCGAAACCGAGGTGAGCGCGATCGAGTCCCGACCCGGCGGTTCCCGCCTCTCATTGGTCGACGGCCGGACCGTGGAGGCCGACTATGTCGTGGTCTGCGCGGGAAGCTGGAGCGGACGGTTGCTGGGATTCTTCGGAGCCGGAGAGACGGCGGTGGAGCCGGTGCGAGGACAAATCGTGGCCATCGACCCGGGGCGCCCACTGCTGTCAGTGATCCTTTTCGGGGACCACGGGTATCTGCTCCAGAAGCGCTCCGGGCTGGTACTCGCCGGGACCACCGAGGAGCACGTTGGCTACCAGCCGTGGCCGACGGTGGACGGGGTCCGGCAGGTGGTGGCGGTCGCCGTGGAACTGCTCCCAGAGCTTTCCGGGGCACGGTTTGCCTACGCCTGGGCCGGTCTCCGCCCCCGTGGGCCAGACGGGCGGCCTCTTTTGGGGAGGACGGAACTTGGCGGCCGGATGCTGCTCGCGACCGCCCACTACCGTAACGGGGTTCTACTGGCGCCGGTCACCGGCGAGCTGATCGCCCGGGCAGTGTTCGAGGGAGCCGATCCGCCCGAACTGGAGGCTTTCAGCCCCCGGAGATTTGCCTGAGCCGCAGCACCAGCCCGTCTGAGGCGAGGATCGCGCCCTTGACCGGAGCCCTCTCGGAGAGGTGGGTGAGGATGAAGCGGGTGGTGGGGTTGGCCTGGATCAGCTCCTCCACCTCGGCCCGCCAGAGGTGGATCGGAGCCGGCCGCAACATGCTGGTGCACTCGCAGAGCAGGTAATCGACGGAGCCGGCCAGCTCGCGGATACCCGGGCAGAGGGTGGTGTCGCCTGAGTAGCCGACGGTGATCCCATGGCGCTCCAGGCGGAAGGCAAGACAGGTTAGTTGAGCGGAGTGCTCGACCTCCACAACCTGGATCTGAAAGGGTCCCAGGACTCCGCTCTGGCCGCTGGACCACTCCTCGACCCGATGCGCGCCGGACTCGGTGACGTGATCCCAGAATGGGTCCCCCAAGTCCAGCCGCCCCAGGGTGTCGAGCTGTTGGGCGGTGCCCAGGGGCCCGATGATCCGGAGCGGCTCGGCTGCCTTGTACCGCACCGCCCGCGCGGCTACCAGGAGCGGGAGATGGGAAAAATGGTCGCCGTGGAGGTGGGAGATGGCGATCCATCTGAGCTCGGCTAGACTGCGGCCCGCCTGCCCCATCAGGCTGGTCACGGGCGCCCCGCAGTCCAACAGCAGCTCATCGTCGACCAGGTAGCCGGCGTTGTGGCCGACGCCGGAGAAGGCCGCGCCACTGCCGAGGATTGCCAGCTCTATTGACGCGTCGCCACCCTCCGGGGGCTCGGTTCTGGTCACAAGCCCCGCGTCAACAGGAGAGCATCGAGCGGTCGTGCCACGTCAGACCACGGCTTGGCCGTGGACGGCGTCCAGGCGAGACAGGTCATCTCCGTGATGTATCACCCACAGATCCATCACCAACCGCCACTGCGCCGGGACCTTGGTCGCGGCCTGACTCGAGAAACCAGCTGGGTCGAGAAAAATCGCCAGGGCCCGCTCGCCGGGCGCTGAAGCCTGGGCCGCTGCCTCCACCCACTCCGGACTGACATCCGCAGTGATCAACACCACCCCGCCCCGCCCGCGCCAGCTGGTCATCTCGTGCGCTACTAGCTCAGAGAAGGGGACCGTGCCGTCGTCGCAGGCAGTCGCCAGGTAGTCCAGCAAGTTCCGATCGTGCAGATCGCCCCGTCCAGCTGGGATCCGTCCCATCAACTGGTCCGAGGTCGCCAGCGCTACGGAACGGCCGTGGGCGGCCGCCGCATGGGCCACTGAGGCGGCGACCGTCACCGCGTACTCCAGCGAACTGTCCGGGCCCTCGCCGCGGTGGCTCTGGTGGCACAGGTCGAGAAGCACCAGTAGGTCGGTGGAAGACCTGAACTGGGTGCGGCCGGGGCTGTTCGAGCCGCGCCTTCTAGGCGCCGGCTCCCGTCCGACCGCGGCGGCAGTGGAGCGCGCGGAGTGGTCGGCTGCCCCACCGGGAAGGCTTCGGCCCGGAATGGCCACCAGGGCGGGGTAGACGACCAAGGTGCCGCTGGCCGGCTGGGTCACCCGCCGAGGGAAGAGCCCGAACGGATCAGCCACCCTCAACTCGGTCGGCCCCAACTCGTACCGGCCACGCGAGGCGAGCCGACGGGTCGACTCCCAGGTCACGATCTGGCGAGGGGCCAGAGAAACCACTCTGGTCGCCCGGGATCCGGGGACTCGGGAGTGGTCGCGCACTTCGACCAGTCGGATCGGCAGCCCCGAGCCGTTCTCCAAGGTGAACCGTTCAACCAGTTGCTGTCCGACCACCCGGGCACCCTCACGGGTCTCTCGAAAAAGCCGGAGATGGCGGCCGCACCACCAGCTCCAGACGGCCGCCAGCAGTACCACCAGGACCGCTGAGTAGATCACGGCGAACACCCAGACCAGGTTGTCCAGGTAGGCCAGGGCTCCGGCCAGCCCCAGCATCCCCACCAGCCACGCACGGGCCGCGCCGGCTCCCGAAGTGCGGAGTCTGGTTCTCATCCCGGTGGCCGGCGACTGATCGCCGGTGCCAGGCTAAGGCGCCTGGCTCGACAGCGGACCAGGGGTCCGGGACCGGCCGTGCACCGCAGCACCCGGACCTTCCGCTCGCCGCTCCCCAGCGGTTGCCGCAGACGCGTCATCGCGGCAGTATAGATCCCGCTTCGAGGCCCGCCCCGGAGCTCCGCTATAGGCGCTCCACTCGGCCCAGCTCCACCACGAAGACGGTCGCCCGGCCGACCTCAACCTCGACGTCGGCGTCACCCGTCTCCCCATTGACTCCGCCGCTGCCGAGCTGCTCATGGCGGGGTTTACAGACCGAACGGAGGGTGGAGATCACTTCATCAACTAAGTTGTCGTCGACCCCCAACAGCAGCAGCGAGTTGCGGCGCTGCAGGAAGCCGCCCTCACTGTTCAGCCTCGTGACCCCGAAGCCGCGGCCCCCCAGCACCTCGATGGCTCGGGTGGTGTCCTGCTCATGCACTATCGCGACCACCAGCTTCAAGTTGTTCTCCTAGCTGTCAACCGCTCTTGCGTCACCCTCCAGCAGGACTCGGCCAGCTCCTGGGGGGGAAGGTTCGCTGGCAGCACCACTACCCGATCGGGAAATTTCGGCGCCAGCGCCAGATACCCCTGGCGGACCCGCTCATGGTAGGCGGTCGGCTCCGCCTCCATCCGGTCCAGTGGACGGCCCGGGGCGGAGCGGAGACCCGCGGCTCCGACCTCGAGGTCCAGGATCAGGGTTAGGTCCGGCATCCGGTCCGCGCCGACCAACCGGTGCAGTTCGAGCAGGCTTTTCTCAGCCAGGCCACGGCCCGCCCCCTGATACACGAGCGTGGAGTCGAGATAGCGGTCGCAGACGACCAGGCCACCGGCCGCCAGGGCCGGATCGATCACTTCTCGGAGCAGCTGCACCCGAGCCGCCAGAAACAGCGCCACTTCGGCGAGGGGATCGGGCGGCGGGCTGTCGGAGTTCTCCAGTAACAGGGCTCGGATCCGTTCTCCCAGAGCGGTCGTGCCCGGGTCGCGGACCGCAGTGACCGCAGCTCCATCTCTTCTCAAACGGTCGGCGAGGAGGCGCGCCTGGGTGCTCTTGCCGGAGCCGTCGATCCCTTCGACACTGATGAAAAAGCCGGATCCGCGTACAGCCAAGGAGGGCTCTACGAGGCCTCGCTGGCCGGATAGATGCGCAGCCGACGGCGAGGCTCCTTGCCGGTGCTCCGGGCGACCAACTCGCTCTGCTCGACCAGTTGGTGCTGCAGGCGTCGGATGTAAGCGGTCTGCGGCGCCAGCTCGACCACCGTCCCCAGCCGGGCCCGCTCGATCCCCTCTTTCACTTCGCGCATCGCGTCGTCGGTGGGGTCGCCCGGCTCCAGGTTGTAGAGCCGGGCCAGAAACGCGCGCACCTGGGCTACCGTGTTGCTGCGCAGGATCGAGATGGGGATTCCCTCTGTCTCCGCTGCCCGGAGGGGCGAGTCGCGCCGCCGGTAGTAGTTCTTGAGCGTCACCACCAGGTCGGCGTCGTCGACGTGGTGCTGGATGCGGACCGGCACCTTGAGCTCGCGGATGGCCTGCTCCAGGTGCACTCGTGACACCCCATACGGGAAGAGGGAGGTCGCGGCCCCGACTCCGGGGATCTGGCCCGCATGGCCCTCGGGGAGGTCCGCCAGAGTGACTGGTCGCCGGGGTCGGGTGGCGCCGAACTCTTCACCAAACAACTCCCTCGAGCCGCGGTCGTCAAAGGGTGATGGCTCGACCAGCCGGGTGGTGACGCCGTGCCCGGGGTGGGACTCACGCAGCTGGGCGGGTCGGGGCCGGCCGCGCAGCGCATCGTCGACCACCTCGGCGAGCGGCATGTGGACGGTCACTCGATGCCGGTCCACGATCTCCACCAGGGCGTCGAAGGTNNCCAGCACCGACTTCTGGGTGCCTCGGTGACGCGCTTCCTCGTCCGAGAGGGTGACTGACTGGATCCCCCCCAGGAGGTCATTGAGAGTCGGGTTGACCAGGAGGTTGTCCAGGGTGTTGCCATGGGCAGTGCCCACCAGCTGCACGCCACGCTCGGCGATGGTTCGCGCCGCAGTCGCCTCCAGTTCAGTGCCGATCTCGTCGATCACGATTACCTCCGGCATGTGGTTCTCCACCGCCTCGATCATCACCGCGTGCTGCAGTTCGGGCCGGGCCACCTGCATTCGCCGTGCCCGCCCGATCCCGGGATGGGGGATATCGCCGTCCCCGGCGATCTCGTTGCTGGTGTCGACCACCACCACCCGCTTGCGACTCTCATCGGCCAGAATGCGGGCCACCTCGCGCAGCATGGTGGTCTTGCCGACTCCCGGTTTGCCGAGCAGGAGCAGACTCTGGCCGCTGAGCACGATGTCGCGGATGATCTCCACCCGCCCGGTCACCGACCGACCCACCCGGCAGGTGAGGCCCACGATCTCCCCGGCCCGGTTGCGGATGGCGCTGATGCGGTGCAGAGTGCGGGCGATGCCAGCCCGGTTGTCCCCGCCAAAGTCACCTACCCGATCTGCCACGTAGGCGATGTCCTCCGGGCTGACCGGGGTGGGGCTGAGAATTACCTCGCTGCCTTCGAATCGGGCCTCCGGTTCCCGGCCCAAATCGAGGACGATCTCCAAGAGGTCCCCGGACTCTTCCGGGAGCCGGCTCACGGCCTGGTAGAGGTGGCGGGGGAGCGTGCTGATCAGCAGTTCCAGCTCTTCTGGGAAAGAGGGTCCGAAGGCGGGATCAGACGCCGTCAGAGCCCGGCCTCCAGTCGGTCACGAAATGGGGGTTGCCCGTGGCCAGGATGAAACGCGGCCTAGTGCCCCACCCTTCCCGGGGCGGGCGCAGCGGCTGGATGCCGCGTAGCTCCCAGCCACCTTCCTATCACCAACCGAATATAGCGCAAGCCGAGTTGCTCCCGGAACTTCGCGCTCAAGGCGCGGCGTCCGGTGTGCTCCTCGCCTGGACCACCGGCATCGCTCCGGCGAGGATCGCCTTCTTCTGCTCTGCCAGGCGGCGGGNNCTGGGTCGCCACCGGCTCGAACCCGCGGGCCGCCACGGCCCGATGGAGCTCGGCATCGTAATGGCGCAGTAGGCAGAGGGTGGGACCTGGTGGTACCTGTCCCAGCAGGCTGTGGAGGGCCTCGACCGCCAGCTGGCTCTCCTGGGGATCGAGCATCAGGCTGATCAGGCTGGGCCGGGCCCGCGCCGGCAACCGGAGCCCGGCCCAGGCCACGATGCCCCCGTTTTTCCGGATGACGAATTGGCGGGAGTCACCAGTTCTCCCATCCAGGCGTCCCAGCCAGCCGAGCTGGAAGGTCGCCTTCCACTGAGTGAGGCTGGGGGCCTCCACCGCGGCCACTGCGTGGGGCGCCGTTCGCAGGTAGAGCAGGTACACCCCGCCCAGGTCGTCCGCGGACGCCGGAGCCCAGGGGTCGGAGTGGTGGTCGGGCGGCTTCGGCAGCTCCCGAAAGCGGATCTGCTCCGAGGCGAATGGCTGGAACCCCTGCTCGCGGAGCATCGCCTGGAGAGGGTGATCCTCCGGGATCCGGACCAGGAAGCGGGTCACCCCGCGGTCCAGCCCCTCGTTCACCAGGTGCTGCAGCAGGGGGACGCCCGCGAAGTGTCCCTCGGCGGTGTGGGCCAGGCACAGGTTCAGGATCCGCCAGGCTCTTTTGCCCGGGGCCGGCTCCGCCTGGACGAAGCCCACGATCCGACCGTCCCCCTCAGCGACGTACAGCTGGTCGCCCATGTCGGCTAGCGGCATCAGCGCCGAAAGGCTCCGGGTGAGGATCGACCAGGCCCGAGCCAGGGCGGGGCCCGGAACCGGACTCGGAGGTCCCGCGCTCTGGAGCCGCTGGTCGAACTCCTGCTCGACAGCGAGGCTCGCCCGATAGAGCTCATCCACCTGGCTGAGATCCCGATAGCTGGCCGATCTAACCTGCATGGTCCTCAGTTTGCCTCGCCGAGGCGACTGCTGTGACCCCCTGAGCTCGAATTCCAACCCCGAAGGGGGTTCGAACGTCCCTTGGCACCCGAATGACCGAGTTGCTTAGCCGGCCGGCGCTCTCAGAGGCCCGCGAGAAAGAGTTGGTGCAGGCGGGGATCCCCGGTGATCTCGGGGTGGAAGGTGAGACCGATATGGCGACCCTGGCGCACCGCCGCAGGCTGACCCTGATAGCTCGCCAGCACCTCCACCTCCGGGCCCACCTCCTCAATGGAGGGGGCTCGGATCAGGGCCACCCTGATCGGATCGGACCCGATGGCCGGAACCTGGAGCTCCACCTCACCGGACTCAAGCTGGCGCCCAAAGGCGTTGCGCCGTACCACGATGTCGAGGACCCCTAGCTGCAGCTGGTCGGGGAGGCCGTCCCGGATCTCCCTTGCCGCCAGGATGGTGCCGGCGCAGGTGGACAGGCAACCGGTCCCCTTCCGAAAAAGCTCCTGCAGCGGACCCAACAGCTGGAAGCGCTGAATCAGCCGACTCATGGTGGTGCTCTC
>PKXR01000213.1 GCA_003133485.1 Candidatus Dormiibacterota bacterium | reverse complement strand
TGACCTACGAGATCATCCAGGCGCTGGCCAGCGAAGGCTATGGCCAATCGACCTCGGTTGGGATCGGCGGAGATCCCGTCCTGGGGCTCAGCTTCTCCGATGTGGTGCAGCTATTCGCTGAGGATCCGCAGACTGATCTCGTGGTCCTGGCTGGGGAGATCGGTGGATCCGACGAGGAGAGGGCCGCCGAGCTGATCGGCCTNNGATGGGCCACGCCGGGGCGATCATCAGCGGCACCACCGGAAGTCCCGCCTCCAAGGTGGCCGCGCTCCAGCTGGCAGGCATCGAGGTCGCCGAAACCATTGAGCAGATCGTCGAGTTGGTGCGGGAGCGGCTGGGCGCCGCTCTGCGCTCCTAAACGCTGATGGGGCTGAGCTTCGAGCTGAGTCCCGAGCAGGCGGCCATCCGCGCCACCTGTCGCGAATTCGCCAGCCAGGTGGTGGCCCCGACGGCGGCGGAGTGGGACCGGCGCGAGGAATTCCCCTACCCCTTGGTCTCCCAGATGGCGGAGCTGGGACTGTTCGGGCTGCCCTACCCGGAGTCGGTGGGCGGCGCCGGCGCCGATTTCATCAGCTACCTGCTGGCCCTGGAGGAGATCGCCCGGGCGGACGCAGCCCTGGCGATCACCCTGGAGGCGGCCGTCTCCCTCGGAATCTCGCCGATCTTCCACTTCGGGACTCCTGAGCAGAAGGAGCGCTACCTACCGGAGCTCTGCGCGGGGCGCAAGCTCTGGTCCTTCGGGCTGACCGAGCCTGAGGCCGGCTCGGACGCAGGTGGGACCAAGACCAAAGCTCGGCGCGAGGGGACCGACTGGGTGATCGACGGCTCCAAGTGCTTCATCACCAATTCGGGGACTGAGATCAGCGCTGGGGTGACCATCACCGCGATGACTGCCGAGGACGGCGGCCGGACGCGGATCAGTGCCCTCCTCGTCGAGCGCGGCACGCCGGGATACGAGGTGGGCGAACCGTATCGAAAGCTGGGCTGGCACGCCAGTGACACCAGGGAGCTGACCTTTGCCGACTGCCGAGTACCCGAGTCCAACCTGCTGGGCCGGGAGGGGGGTGGCCTGGGGCAGTTCTTCAAGGCGCTGGAGGCTGGCCGGGTAGCGATCGCAGCCCTTGCCGTGGGACTGGGGCAGGCCTGCCTAGACGCCTCGCTCAGCTACGCCACACAGCGCCGCCAGTTCGGGCGGCCGATCAGCCATTTCCAGGCGACCCAGATCAAGCTCGCCGACATGGCGACCCAGATCGAATTGAGCCGGCTGATGGTCTGGAGGGCCGGTTCCCTGATCGACCAGGGCCAGCCCGCTGGCAAGTTCGCGGCCATGGCCAAGCTCCATGCCTCGGAGACGGCGACCTGGTGCGCCAACCAGGCGGTCCAGATCCACGGCGGGGCTGGCTTCATGGAGGACCTGCCGGTGGCCCGCTACTACCGTGACGCGAAGATCAACGAGATCGGGGAGGGAACCTCGGAGGTCCAGCGACTGATGATCGCCTCCCACCTGCTGGGGCTCGGCGGATCGGTCTCAAAGCTGCTGGACCAAGACGCCACCTGATCCTGGGAGTGGCCGTCGCCGCCAGGTATACGATGAGTTCGTGAGGGATCGCGACCCGATGATCGTGGCGGCGGCCCGCACCCCTTTCGGCAAGCTCGGCGGGGCGCTCAGCTTGATATCGGCGGTCGACCTGGGTGCCCACGCCATCCGGGTCGCCCTGGAACGGGCCGGGGTGGCGCCATCCGAAGTGGACCAGTGCATCATGGGCACCGTGATCACGGCTGGCCAGGGCCAGATCCCCGCCCGCCAGGCTGCCCTCAAGGCGGGGATCCCCTCGGGGGTGTCCTCGCTCACAGTCAACAAGGTTTGCGCCTCCTCTTTGAAGGCCGTCAACCTGGCCGCGGTGCTGATCAAGGCCGGCGAAGCGGAGGTGATTGTCGCCGGCGGCATGGAGTCGATGTCCCAAGCCCCCATGCTCCTGCCGGGGGTGAGGCGCGGGGTGCCGATGGGGCATATGACGATCTACGACTCAATGCTGTGGGACGGACTCACCTGTCCGATCGACGACGTACCCATGGGCGATCACGGCACCGAGGTGGCCGCCGAGCTGGGGGTCAGCCGCGAGGAGCAGGACCGCTACGCCCTGCTCTCCCAGCAGCGCTACGAGGCGGCGCGGCTGAAGGGCCTGATTGCCGAGGAGCTGGCGCCGATCGAGGTTGCTGGCAAGTCCGGCCCGATCCTGGTGGAGAGAGACGAGCAGCCCCGCCCCGACACCACCATTGAGAAGCTGTCCGCCCTGCGGCCGGTCTTCGGCGGTCCCACCGGCAGCGTGACCGCCGGCAACGCCCCTGGGATCAATGACGGCGCGGCCGCGATCGTGCTGATGAGCCGCGGGCGGGCTAGGGCTCTTGGGATCGAACCTCTAGCCGAGTGGCTCGGCTACGGGGAGTCCGCAGCGGACCACCCCTACCTCGCTACCGTGCCCGCGACCGCTCTCGCGAAGGCGCTGGGCAAAACCGGCGGCGGGCTGAGCCCTGCCGATCTCAAGGTGGTCGAGATCAACGAAGCGTTCGCCTCGGTAGTGATCACCAGTTCCCGGATGCTGGAACTCGAGTTGGACCAAGTTAACCCCAACGGTGGCGCTATCTCGGTTGGCCACCCTGTCGGTGCCTCCGGAGCACGGATCCTCGCCGCCTGCGTCCTGGAGCTGCGCCGCCGCGGCGGCGGTCCCGGCGCGGCGACAATCTGCTCCGGCACAGCCCAGGGGGAGGCCACGCTGGTCGAGGTGGCCTGACGCGGGGAAGACTTTCCGGCCGTGCCTACAATCAAGCGGTCCGAGTTGCCGGTGGCATTGGACCCAACCGGAGGATGGTCGATGGCAACCGAAGTTAGAGAAGACCTAGAAGCCATCCAGGCCTCGGTGCGCGAGCTGGCCCGGGTGAGGATCGCCCCGCGAGCCGCCGAGATCGATCGCACCGCCGAATTTCCCTGGGACGTAGTTGAGATGTTCCGCCAGCAGGATGTCTTCGCTATCGCCTTCGCGCCCGAGTACGGAGGACTCTCCGGATCCGCCCTGACCCTGGCGGTGGCGGTCGAGGAGATCGCCAAGGTCTGTGCGACCTCGGCCCTGCTGCTCGCAGTCCAAGGCCTGGGCGGATACCCCATTCTTCTGGGCGGCAGTGAGGAGCAGAAGCGCGAGTTCCTGCCCGAGCTCGCCAGCGGCCAGAAGCTGGCCGCCTATGCCCTCAGCGAGCCGGACGCAGGCAGCGACCCGGCGTCGATGGGCTTGAAGGCCCAGCGGGAGGGCGACGACTACGTCCTGGACGGGGTCAAGACCTGGATCACCAATGGCAGCGTCGCCGGCCTGATTGTGGTCTTCGGGGTCACCGACCCCGGCCTGGGAACCAAGGGCATCTCGGCCTTCCTGGTCGACGGCGACAGCGCAGGCTTGCAGCGCAATCCGATCCACGGGAAGCTCGGGATCCGGGGCAGCGATACGGCCGAGCTGGTCTTCACCGGCTGCCGGGTGCCTGCCACCCGCCGGCTCGGCGCCGAAGGTGATGGCTTCAAGATCGCGATGGGGGTCCTCGACCGGTCGAGGCCCCAGATCGCCGCCCAGGCTCTCGGTATCGGGGCCGGGGCCTTGGATGTGGCCGTGAATTACGCCCAGCAGCGCCAGCAGTTCGGCCGGCCGATCGCCGAGTTCCAGGGCATCCAGTTCATGCTCGCCGACATGGCCACCCAGATCGAGGCGGCTCGCAGCCTGACCCACGAGGCCTGCCGGGCCGTGGACGCCGGCGACCCCGAGATGACCCGCCTGGCCGCCATGGCCAAGCTGGCCGCCTCGGATGGCGCCATGAGGGTCACCACCGACGCGGTCCAGGTGCTGGGCGGCTATGGTTATATCAACGAGTTCCCGGTGGAGCGGATGATGCGCGACGCGAAAATCACCCAGATCTACGAGGGGACCAACCAGATCCAGCGGCTGGTGATCGCCAAGCGGCTGATGGCCTGATCTGACTCTTTCGCAGCCGGTTGCATCACCAGGGGATGCAATGTCTTACGATATAGCGGGCCGTGTATTCGGGAGAGTTTGGCCCGACTCCACTCGGGAGAGGTGAATCGTGAAGCAACCAGGTCGCCCCAGTTGGAGAGACCCCGGGCTGCTGGTGCTGTCCAGTCTCGTCGAGGGACCGCGCCACGGCTATTCGATCGTCCAGGAGGTGCGCAAGCAGGCTGGAGTCAACCTAGGCCCGGGAACCCTCTACGGAGCTCTGTCCCGGCTGGAGGGCTACGGCTTGGTGGAGGGCCTGCCAGCAGATGGTCGACGCCGTCCCTACCGGCTTACCGACAAAGGGCGGGATACTCTGGAAGCTCAGCTGGATGCCATGGCTAGGTTCCTCAGGATCAACGGACACATGGAGGAGCGTGGCCTCTTCCGCCCCGTACCCAGTTCCGCCCCAGGCTCATGAGCGCGACTCTCCCCCGGCGCCACCGGCTGATTCTGGCGCTCTACCCTCTAAGCTTCCGGGAGCGTTACGGGGAGGAACTTCAGGCCCTGGTGGAGGACAACACTCAGTCTCGGCGAGTGGCTCTAGATCTGGCGCTCGGAGCGGCCAAGGCGTGGATCAGGCCCAAATTCGGCGGCACTCCCGAGCAACAGCAGAGGTCTCGCCTGCTCGCCACATCCTTACAGTCCTCTCGTCGTGGTCGCTGGTCCTGGTGGCGCTCGGGTCGTTCAACAAGATGGTGAACGACCCGGCAATCAACGGATTGCGGCAGCCGGTGACCGCGGTCGCGTTCCAGCTCGCCCAGGTCTCGATGTACGTGGCGAACGGGCTGATCACGATCGGCGCGTTGATCTATTGGGGGGTGATCGCGGCCGCGTCCCGCCGGGAGCGAAATTTCCGAATGCTCGTCCTCGCATCTACGCCCGCCGGGGCGGGGTTGATTTGGTACGGAGCGACTTGGGCCTTGGCCTGGTTACTGACCCACGCCGTGGTTGGGCACCAGTTGGCCCCGACAACCGTGGCCGCGCTGGTCGCGGTCGTTCTGATCTGGGCGCTGCTTTCGGTTGTCCTGGCTGCGGTCAGCTGGATGAATATCGCACTTGCGACGCGCCGGGCGAACTTGAGTGTGAAGCTGCTCCGGCCCGGTCTGATCGGGGCGGTCACGGTGGCGTCCAGCCTAACCGTGGCAGTGGTATCGATGATGATCAGGATCCTTTCGCTGCAAGGTCCAGGTGGGCTGCCTCCCACGGCAGAGAACGTTCTGTTCCGATACTGCGTTGTGCCGGCGGCCGCTGCTGCCGCGGGGATCGGCCTGATCTCAGGCCGTCGCGGGCTGAGGGCCAACCGGAAGATTGCATAGACGCCCCGTCCGCTAGGCGTAGATCAACCGCTGCCCCGACCATTACGGGAGCTTGATCGGCGTCACACCGTAGGGATGGTCCAGCCCGGAAACCTTCCCAGAGGTGCCAATCCCCTCATCGCTTGAATAATGTCAAAGCTCGTCTCCGACTGCCCTCCGCCGGGTAGATCCCTAGATCACTTCCACTCTGATATGTTCTCCCATCGAAGGTTATGCCGGATCCAGACCGGAAAAAGCAAAACGTGGTGTTGTTAGGGGGAGGATTCCTCGGATCCCAGATCGCCCGTCGCGTCCAGCACGCGGGCCGTGATGTGACGGTGCTCACCAGGTCGGAGCCTGAAGGGTATCGCGCGGGCCTGCTGAGCCGATGTCGGGTAGTTGTTGGGGACATTGGGAATGGTGCCTTACTGCGTCGTACGGTGCGGCCCGCCGGACACATCATCTACGCGCTTGGCGCTCTTCACCCATACGCGTCTAACTTCGATCCGACTGCCGACGTGTCGACCTCACTCTTGCCTCTTCTGTCGGTCCTGAAGGAGCTCGGAGAGGGACAGACTTGCACGTTTCTGTCATCTGGAGGAACTGTGTACGGTGACGTCGATCACGGTCCCACGCCCGAAGAAGCGCCCACCAACCCTCTGTCCTCGTACGGCATCATGAAGTTGGCGGGTGAAAAATACACCTCGCTGTTCCAGCGTCTGCAGGGTATACAGCCACGAATTCTGCGGATAGGCAACGTGTATGGACCCGGACAGCAGTCTTTTCGCGGCCAAGGTGTGATCGGTGCGCTTCTCGACTGCGCCGAGTCGGGAACTCTGCTACAAGTCTACGGTGACGGCAGTATTGTTCGGGATTACATTCACGTGGAGGACGTGTCCGACGCTGTCGCCCGTCTCTTGGATGCTCCATCTGAGCCGCATCTCCTGAACGTGGGTACTGGAGTTGCCACGAGCATCACGCAGGCGCTATCGGTGGTCCGCGCGGTCTCTGGCAAGTCAACTGCGGTCACGTACCTGCCGGGTCGGGCTACTGATGTACAGCGAAGCGTGCTTGATACGCATCGCCTTCAGGATCTGATTCATTTCAGCCCGCGTTCACTGGAGGTAGGCGTACGCGATACGTTGGAAGTTCGGGCACACCAGCAGCCGGCGCTGGAACCCGATCCTCTCGGTGTCGCCTCGACCCCGCTCTTGCTAACCCCGGAGTGAGCGCGGCCGGACCAACTGGGTGAGACCCGTGCGCGTCTGGCCAGGCGTGAGCATGTTGGTGGCTACGGCCCGCCAGCTACGGGCACATCGGCCAACCTGGCTGCCAGCGGCTCCTCGAGGCAGCTTGGACCACCCCCATGATGGCGAATTCGTAACTCGAGACGGAATCCTAGTCGCAGGCTGGGCCGAGTTTCGGGGACAGCCAGCAGCCGACATTGAAGTCCTCGTCGACGGCGCGGTGGCCATTCACGCCAGCCCAAACGTCGCGCGCCCGGATGTCGTGGAGAGGCTAGGGCTCAGCGGCCCCGCCCAACTCTACGGATGGGCGATCTCCCTAGATCTCTTAGACCATCCGCGCGCCAGCGCTCGAGTGACGGTGAAGGTCCGGCTGCCAAACAGGCGCTGGTGGCGGGTGGGACAGTCCACTGTCCGGACGCTGGAAGAACCCGGCACTCGTACCCCTGGAGCCGGTGCGCTTGACACCCCCCAAGCGGAGGAGCTGATTCGAGGCGATGTGGTGGTGGTCCGAGGCTGGGCCCTGTTCGGTCCAGAGTTGCCCGCGCGCATCGACATTGCGGTTGACGGCATTCCCGTTGGTCTCGCTCGAGCTCAAATTCCTCGGCTAGATGTGGCGGACGCCATATCGACACTCTCGGCGCTGGCCTCCGGCTTCGAGCACCACGTCGTAGTTCCGCTGAGCCCAGGCGAGTCGCGGACGCTGACACTGACCGCTACTGCCAGCCATGATTCTGGGCGGACTTGGAGTTCTTCGTCTCGCCGAGTACATGTGACGGCTCGGGAGTACGAACCCGAATCTCTCCAGCGATCACAAGTTCTGCGGGCGAAGACCATCGCCGACCTCGGTACAGCTCCCGACCGTGACCCCGCGACGATGCTGGTGTTCACCCATTCGCTGGCGGTTGGTGGTGGCCAGCTGTTTCTCAGCGAGATCCTGCGACGGCTCCACCAGCACCAAGGCATCCATTGCACTGTCGTGTCTCCAACCGATGGTGTGCTGCGGAACGTCTTACAGGGATGGGGAATTCCTGTCCACGTAGTCGACGGCTTCCCGGTCGAGAGTGTTGACGCGTATGAACGTGGGGTAAGGGAGTTAGCGAACCTGGCGCGCGATGTAGGGTCGCGAGTTGCCTTGGTCAACACACTAGGTGTGTTTCCTGGTGTGGACGCTGCCCAGCTTGCCGGAATGGAAGTTATATGGGCAATCCACGAAAGCTTCGAGTTGCCGGTCTTCTCCTTCCTCAACTGGGGTGCGGCTGGCCTCGATCCCGTGATCCACGACCGCTGGACAGCGTCGATGAGAAATGTATCGGCTGCGGTCTTTGAGTGCGAAGCCACCAGTCGGCTATTTGCTCCCTACATTCCGGATGAGCGCCGCCTAATCATCCCCTACGGAATATCTGTGCACGAGATCGAGGTGGCTCGCCAAGACCTCGACCGTAGGCATATTCGAGAGTCATACGGCATCTCTCCTGACGCGCTGGTCCTATTAGCCATGTCGGTCTGGGAGCCTCGTAAGGGCCAGGCCTCGCTGGTGGAAGCGTTCGCCCGGGTGGCACCGACTCACTCCGAAGCCGTGCTGGTACTTGTGGGCGAACATCCAAGCGGGTACGCCAAGGACGTGGAGCGCCTTATCGCGCTGCACGGCCTGCAGGAGAGAATCATTCGGGTGCCCATCGCCCTCGACGTCTACGATTGGTATGTCGCCTCTGATGCCCTCGTGTCCGCGTCAGATGTCGAGTCAGTGCCGAGGTCGATGCTGGAGGCGATGGCTTTCGGGCTACCAGTGATGGCCGCTGACGCGCACGGCATTCCCGAACTGATTAGGAACGGTAGTAATGGCTGGCTCTTCCCGACCCGAGATTTCTCGGGATTGACCGCCGCTTTGGAGCGCCTGGTGACATCTCTGGCGGGCGAACGGAAACGCATCGCACAAACCGCCAATGATGGAATAGCTTTCTTTGATGCAGATCTGTACACGGCCGACTTCGACACGCTAATTCGCTCGCTCGCACAGGGCCCACGTGAATCTGTGCGCGAGCTGGTCCCGCAAAGGGGATGGCGTCCCTCGCTACCTCTGGGGCAGGACGACCATGACTGAGATTCGCCTTCCCCCGGGCGGGCCCACCGTCGACGTGGAAGGCCACCCGACCGGCGAGCGCTTCGTGCCGGAGCTCATGGGAGGAGGACTCCTGGAAGCGGAACATCAGGTTCGGTACCAATTCGCAGCGCAAGTGGCAGAAGGCCGAACCGTGCTGGACGCGGGCTGCGGCGTTGGCTGGGGATTGTCGGTGCTGCTCGGGCGAGGGGCAGCGAAGGTCACGGGGATTGACCTCTCGTCGGAGGCGGTGGCCGAGGCGCGCCAGCGCGTTCCCGGCGTACTAGTTATCCAAGGAGACCTGAGCTCCCTTCCCCTGGAGGTAGGTCGGTTCGGCTTGGTGACATGCTTTGAAGTGCTCGAACACATCGAGGAATACGGTGCTGTGCTCGATGCTATGAGCGGTGCACTGGAGCCCGACGGCATTCTCATGGTCTCTTCGCCAAACCCCGGGGTCTATCCTAAAGGCAATCCCTTCCATATCCATGAGCTCGCTCCGGAGGTGCTTGCCCAAGAGGTCGGCTCGCGCTTGCCATACACGGCCCTGTGGCGTCAGCGAGGGGTGGTTGGCTCCTTGCTGCGGCAGAGTGGGCACGAAGCGAGTTGGCCGGGCGGAGTGGACATCCCAGGTCTGCACGCACTGCCCACTGTCGACGACCGCCAGGACCAGTACAGCGTCGTCGTGGGATCCAATGTGCCACTCCCTCCCCTCGGTGACAGTGGAGTTCTCGCATCATCCGAGCAATTGGATCATCTGGCCGCGCTGTCCGAGTCGTTGGAACAGGCTCGCCGTGACGTTTGGGCAGACCACGAACGCATCGTCGAGGAGCGCCAGCGTTTGCTGTCCGAAGTCGATGGGCTTCGGACAGCGGTTTCCGAGCGCGCCGGCAAGGCGGCGGCCGCGACCTGGCCGATCGGCGAGNNAGCCGATCTGATGGAGGAGGTCGCGTACCTGCGGCAGGAGCTTGACCGAGTGTCATTGCTGCTGCTGCAGTCGGAGCAGGAGTCCGCGGCGTATGTCCTGGCAGAATTAGAGGTGGATCGCCCGTCCGAACCGGCGGACAAATGAACCTGACGATCACTCGGTTTGACTGGGAGCGAGCGGGCTGAGTCCAGCACTGCGACGTGATAGCGGAAGCGGATTGGAGCTGGCGAACGCGAGCCGACGCGCACTTTCCACGGGTGATCGCTCCATCCGATTCGTCTCCGCACCCGGGGGAAGCGCATTTATGGCGGAGTTGATGGAGGTCATGGCGGACGCCGTGCGCCGGGCGGGTGGGGCGGCAACTTCGTCTGAAGGACTGGTTCCCGTCGAAGAGGCGAACGCCATCTTCGTTGTGGTCCCACACGAGTACTACGCGATAGTGCCATCTCACCTTCAGCCAAGCGCTCGCGTACGTCGTTCTATGATCGGACTGTGTGTCGAACACCCCGGGACGACAACGTTTGAGACGGTGGCCGATGCGAGCCGTGAACTTGGAGGCGTGGTAGCAACCAGCGCGGAGGCGGTGACTGAGCTGAGCCGACGTGGAATTCGTGCGGAGCGATTCGTTCTTGGCTATAGCCCGCTGTGGGACCGCTGGGGAGGGCGGGAGACGGAGCGCCCCGTCGACATTACCTATCTGGGAACTCTCGACGCAAGACGGACGCCGTTCGTGGCCGGATGGACAGAATCCCTCTGGCCTTGGCGTACGCGACTGTTGATGCCACCCCACGAACCAATGACAGGATCCCGACCGTACTTCCTTATCGGCGAGGATAAGTGGCGGCATCTGGCAAGTTCCAAAGTGTTGATAAATCTGCACCGGGAGGGCGCTCACGCACTCGAGTGGGTCCGCGTACTAGAGGCGATCTGCAACGGGTGTGTTGTGGTAAGCGAGCGGTCCGTGGGGTGTGCCCCCCTGATGCCGGGCGTCCATGTGGTCATGGGCAGGCCACGAACCCTTGGGGTTCTCGCGTCCACGTTGCTGCGCCACCCGGAGCGGCTAGCTACACTCCGGACGAACGCCTACGAAACATGTCGCCAGGAACTCGACATGGGGGACTCAGCGAGANNTTTGCCGATACAGGGCGGGGCGCCCCTAGACCAGCGGATACCGATCGCGATCCAGCTGTCCCCTCCGGAGGACAGCTCCGCCGACGCGCTTCATCATGCCGTCTGGCAGCTTATGCGGGAGGACCGGAGGGCCCAGCGTCCGGTCGACGATCCTCACACCATCGAGCACCAACCGGCGGTTGCCGCTGCCAGGGTCGACGCTCTGGTGATTGGAGATGGTGACGGCTCGGTGGGAAGCGAGTGCTTGCGCTCATTGGGTCGTCAGACCGGCGGTGTGATCTTGGGAATTCGGACTGCGATCGGTGGATTCGGCGCTGACGGGCCGGAAGCTCCCGACTCGGCGAGGATCCACGCCGATCGGTCCTTCGGTGGTGGGTGGTCCGAGGTTCGACACCGCATCTCGGTGGGGCGTGGGTATCTGCTGAACGAGGCACTCAGATCGGTCAGTGCTCCACTGACCTTGGTGCTGAGCCCCGATATGCGCCTATTCCCTCCGACCGTCGACCGCTTGGTCGCGGCTATAGCTAGCACCGGTGCCCACGCGGCCTACACGTTAGTTCGGGTTGACGGGACGGCACTCGGAAACGCGCTTCCCCCGGAGGGCCGCCGACTCGCGCGGTTTCCCTACCTCGGCACTGGGTTCATGATCTCGACGGAGGCGCTGCGCGAAATGGGGGGCTTCTCTGAAGACCCAGCGTTGGAGGGCCTGGAGGACCACGACTTCTGGTGCCGTTTTACTGAGAGCGGCTTCACCGCAACGCTTCTGCCCGAGATTCTCATCGATCGTGGGTCGTCCAAATCAACCAAGGTCAGAGCGGTCGACGTAGATCCTTGGTCCTCGTGGAATGAGCTGCGTCACCGAAGTCCATCGCTCCATCGACAGTAGTCTGGACAACTTCGCAGGGCGCGTCAGATGTCCGGTCCGGCGGGGTAGATCGTGGCCACCGGACGGTCGACGTAACCGATCCGTACTCCCGCCTGGAGCATCCGGCGGCAGAGATTCCAATCGGCCGGCTCGTCTAGGACCCACGAGCTCGTTTCGTATTCAAAGAAGCGAAATTGGCTGAGGTAGAGAGCGGCCTGGAAGCCGAATTGTCCAAGCTTTGGGGGGTACGAACCTAGTAAGTAGGGCTGTGCCGGCGCCTTGGGCACCGCGTGCAAAACGCCATAGACCATTTCGAAACGTCCAGCCAGAGCGGACCGCAGAAGCACTTCCACGTGGTCCGGGGTGAA
The DNA here is from genome assembly GCA_003133485.1 of Candidatus Dormiibacterota bacterium. The sequence goes on along the minus strand of PKXR01000213.1, from coordinate 19,832 downwards.
CTCATCGTCATCGTCCAGCGGAGCGATCCACGACCCGCGCACGAGCTCCGCCCCGAGGTTCATCGCTCGGGCGCCTGCCACCATCCACCGTCGTCGGGGATCGCTCGGGTACACTCCCCGATGGGGCAAATTCACGAACGTGACGCGCGAGTCCCCAAGTCGTTGAGTCCGCTCCGCCGTATCGTCGTCGCATCCGTCACCGACTNNGGGCCCCGGTTCCAGGTGGCGATTCTGATGCTGACCAAGGGCTCCGAGTCCGCGAAGGTTCGAGCGTAGTCGTCAGACGCCCGTTCTTCGACGAGTCGACTACGGAGTCTTGGAATGTGGTCAAAGGCGGCGGCAACGATATCGCGTACCTCACCGACTCGAGATTCGAGTTCCCTGTGCCGGGCACGGGCTTCGTCGCGCAACAAGAGCACTTCGTCCTGTAATAGCCCGGCTTGAGCTTTTGTCGNNGCTGCTCGGCCTGAATTACGTCAAGGCGAGCTGCCAGGGCCGCTTCGACCACTCGTCGAATGCGGGCGCCCGCAGCATTGCGAATGCGACGGGGCAGCGCCCGGTGGGGCGCCTCAGCCATTGATCACTCCTCTGGCTACTCCAGCGATCCGTTCGACCGCCTCGACCTTTAGGTTGTCTGCCATCGGCAGCGACAAGATACGTGCCGTAACCGCATCAGTCACCTCAAGATCGGCTGTTGCCGCATATTCGGTGAACACTGGATGCTGGTGAAGAGGAGGGTTGTAGTATGTCCGACACTCAACTCCGGCAGCGTCGAGGGCAGCCAAGAGAGTGTCGCGCTGAATCGCTTCGGGAATTAGACCTGAGACGAAGGCGACTGCAGAGCGCTCGGCTCCGGGCTGAAAGGTAAATCCGAGTGGACGCAGGAGGCTATCATACTTGGCGAGCAATGAGCGACGCTTCTCGATGCGTTGACTGAGCCCAGTCAGCTGTCGGATCCCCATTGCCGAGGATAATTCGGGCAGCTTCGCGTTGATGCCTCTGAGCACCGCGCGGCGTGCGTCGTCGAAACCGAAATTCTTAAGCCGGTTTATGGTTGATATCACCTCCGGATCATGGGAACTCACAACTCCTCCTTCCCCGACTGCGAGCGTCTTGGTCGCGTGAAGCGAGAAGATCTCGCAGGTTCCCCGTGCTCCGACCCTCTCTCCCCAGGGGTACTCTGCCCCGAATCCGGCAGCGTTGTCGATGACCAGAGCTACTTCGTATTCTCTTGCGAGTGCCTCCCACTCTCCGATGCTGGCGTCCGCGACGCCGAAAGTGGCGGTGAGCAGAATTCCCGCGACNNCGCACGCGAGGAGTGCCAGTGGACCCCCTGCGAAAGTGAAGGAGGCGACGAGTGCGAGGGGGGCCGGCCGGAACGTCGTGCGCACTGCCAACTCGATCCCGGAAGTACAGCTTGATACCACGGACACCGACGTGCCGTCTCCAATCCACTCCTCAAGGGCACGCACGAATCGGTGCTCGAAGGGCCCCGAATTGGTGAATATCCCGCGCGCGCAAATCTCGCCCCAATCGGTGGAAACATCTTCGAGCGAAGGTAGGCGCGGCGCCAAGAAAGGGATCCGCGTCATCGGCTCTTGCGCATTTGTCGTGCGGGCAAGCCAGCGACCACGCTCGTGTCCGCCACATCGGTCACGACGACGGCCCCCGCCGCTACCACGGCGTCTCGGCCAATTCGCACGTGGTCGCGGACGGTGGCCCCAATGCCGATGAAAGCGCCCCCGCAGATTAGCGTTCCACCGCCTATGCTGCAACCGGGGCTTATCGTGACGAAGTCCTCTACGACAACGTCGTGACTCACGATCGCTCCGACATTGAGGAGCACGTGACGGCCGATCCGAGCCGTCCGGTTCACAGCGGCGAGCGGGGCGATCGTGGAGCCATCCCCGACTGCGGCGCCTGTTGACACCCAGGCATGCCCGGAGATCAATGTCAGCCACTGGTCCCCCGCCCAACGGGCAACCAGCCGACGGCGAACAGATGGCATCCCCACTGCGCTGAGTACAGGGAGAAGAGAGAGCCGCCCAAGGACTTCGTCGTCGTGGTCGAACACGAAGACAGGGGCATCCAGTCCGCGGCCTTGGCGGGGCGCATCTGCAAGGAGTTCTTCCACGTGTGCAGCGACGTCGATCCCAGCTTCGGCCAGATAACCGGCCGTCTCCACAGACTGTCGCCCAGCTCCCAGCACTACAACCGCATTGGCTGGTAGCGAGGGGGAGAGCGTGCCCTGAAGCGCGATCGTCAGTCCGTGTCCAACCGTACCTGCCCGCCGGCCCTGAGCGCCCGTTGTCGCAGTCCCGGGCTGGGGAGCGCGCTCGGTGCTCAAGGCGAACCGCCACCAAGCGGGAGTTTCCGGAAATCCCCGCGAGATGGAAGCTTCGCTACGACTTGGAGGGCGAACATCTGTCACGGTGGCGTCTACAGCATATGACCCTGTGATGTCAACTGCCGACATGAGGCAACTCCCCGAGTCGACCGTTGAAGCGCTCTACTCGAGAGGGCGCGATCTAGGCCTACCTCTCCCCGGATTCGGAGTCTGCCTTTGTGGGATGAGCGCGTCTCTCCCCCGTCCGGCCGTGTTGGCGGAACTTGGCGGCGAGCTCTGATCTGATCCTCGGCGTGGCAAACGGGCGGGCTGTCGACAGAACCGGTATGTTCGGCGAGCGCTTCTGATGAGCTGTTCGACTGGAGGTTGGCAAGATGATCTCAGAGTGGCGAGACCTCAGGCATGAATGCGGCTCGAAGTACACCGTATCGCCCGAGGTTCACGACGACGACTTCCTTTGGCAGTTCGTACTGGGGCTTCCGGTGTTCCCTCAGCCGGAGACCGCGGTTCGCTATTACTTCTCAGATGGAGCGGAGAGTGCGCAGAAGCTGAGTACGGNNGTCCGCGAGCACCTAAAGATCAAGAGTCCGAGCGGAAGGTACTCATTGCTGGAGTTCGCGTCGGGCTACGGTATGGTGACTCGGCACCTTCGCAACGCGCTCGGTGGTGCCGATCGTGTGAGCTGTGACATTCACCAACAAGCAATCGACTTCATCCGAGACCAGTTGGGGGAGGCCGCGACCTTGTCACAGCACGTGCCCGAAGATCTCGCACTCGGGCGAACCTTCGACGTCGTGTTCGCGCTGTCATTCTTCTCTCACGTGCCCGAGGCGACCTTCGGCAGATGGCTTCAGGCCCTCTTCGCCGCCGTGAGCCCGGGAGGAATCCTAGTCTTCACCACCCACGGCCTAGCGAGCCTTCCTAACTTTGGCAATCCGGAGATTCCCGAGAGCGGCTTCTGGTTCGTGCCCAACAGCGAGCAGGGCGATTTGGATCGGGACGAGTATGGATCGTCATTGACGACGCCGGACTACGTAATCGCCGAGCTGTTCCGATCGGTCGGGGCCCCGCTCGCCGCCTTCAAGAGCGCCTACTGGTGGGGCCATCAGGACCTGTACGTCTTACCTCGTGCCGAAGCGCCGAGCATCTGACCTCCTGCTGTCGCCACAGTCACGTCTCGCTCGTTCCCGTGATGGCGCAACGCTTTTCCGGTCGGAAACCGACAGCCCAGGCTGGAGTTGGCGCTCCGACCCGATCGGGCAGTGGCGGGCGGTGGTGGGGGACACCCTCATCCTGGAGACCGCTAACGGGTGGAGTGCCCGGATCCCGCACCCCGCCCGGCGGTCTCGCTGAACGCACTGCACCGCTGTTGGCAGTCAGCGGGCCCGCCGCGACGCGGTCGACGAGTCCTGCGGCAACTGTACCTGGCCCTTGGGCACTTGAAGTTGGACCATGATCACTGCGCAACCTCGAAATCATCCAAGTTCCGCATTCTGCAAGGTCTTCCCCCCAAGGACTTGAAATTCCGCGCACTAGATCTGGACGCAGACGTGGGTCTCGTCCCTGGGCTCGAGACGGCCGCGGCCGGTTGGTAGACCCACTTACTACCTACCATGGCTCGACGTGCAGCTAGATCCTCTCCTGGCTGGAGACACTCGGGCGCTGGCCCAGGCGATCTCGGCCATCGAGACTCGCCAGCCGGGCACCGGGGACCTGATCCAAGAACTGGTCGCCAGACGCGCGCCGGGAGCGGAGCCGGCGACCCAGATCATCGGACTGACCGGGCCCCCCGGCAGCGGCAAGAGCACGATCGCTGATGGACTGACCGCGCTGTGGCGAAATCAGGAGCGGCGGGTGGCCATCCTCGCGGTCGACCCCAACAGCCCCTTCACCGGCGGTGCGATCCTCGGCGACCGGGTCCGCATGCAGCGCCATGCCCTGGATCGGGGCGTCTTCATTCGCAGCATGGGCGCCCGCGGCCACCTGGGTGGCGTCTCCCTGGCCACCCGAGCGACGGTCCGCCTGCTCACCGCTTTGGGCTGGGAGATGGTGCTGGTGGAGACTGTCGGGGTGGGCCAGTCGGAACTTGAGATCTGTGAGATCGCCGACTCGGTGGTGGTGGTCACCACCCCCGCCGCGGGCGACGGGGTCCAGGTGATCAAGGCCGGGATCACCGAGATCGCCGACCTCTTCGCGGTCAACAAGGCGGATCTGGCCGGAGTGGATCGGGTGGTGCGGGAGTTGAAGGAACTGGTCCGGACTCACCGCGAGGAGGGGGTCTGGCAGGTGCCGGTGATCCCTACCGTGGCCGCTAATGGCGTCGAGGGAGTGCAGGAACTGGCCGATGCGCTCGACCAGCACCACGTCCATCTGGTCGGCAGCGGGGCGCAGGAGTCTCGATCGGCGCGCCGGCTCCGCGACGAAGTGGTGGAACTGGTCGGAGCCTACGCGGCCGACTTTGCCCGCCACCTCCTGTCCCAGCCCGGGTCGGAGCTGCTCTCAGAGGAGCTCCGCCTGGCCCACCCGGAGCGGGTCGCCGAGGCGGTCCTCCAACGCCTGGCGGCGCAGGGGAGCAAGATGGGAGCCGCCGACGGTGACCCGGCGGTGGACGACCGGAGGAGCGAGTGATGCTGGATCAGCAGTCGGCGGCGATGGTGGATGACGAAGTCGCCCTAGAGCGCTGGGCGAAGCGCTACCGGGCCTCCAATCTCGGGCCGGCGCTCCCGGCCACCAGACCGATTCCCGAGACTCTCTCCGGACTCCCGGTGGATCCCCTCTACACCCCTCAGTCGCTGCGGGGACAGGACTACGCTCGCACCATCGGCTATCCCGGTGAGTTCCCTTACACCAGGGGGGTCTATCCCTCCATGTACCGGGACAAGCTCTTCACGATGCGCCAATTCGCCGGCTTCGGCAGCGCCGCCGAGACCAACGAGCGCTACCGGTTCCTCTTGGGGGAGGGGCAGACCGGCCTCTCGGTGGCATTTGACCTGCCCACCTTGATGGGGAGGGACTCCGACGATCCGGAGAGTCAAGGCGAGGTGGGCCGGTGCGGGGTGGCGATCGACTCCCTGGAAGACATGGACCAGCTGATGGCGGGGATCGACCTGGCTCAGGTCACCACCTCGATGACCATCAATTCACCGGCGGCGGTGATGCTGGCCATGTACATCGCGGTGGCCGAGCGGCGGGGGGTGCCCCTGGCGCGGCTGGGCGGGACGCTCCAGAACGACATCCTGAAGGAGTACATCGCCCAGAAGGAGTACATCTACCCTCCCGTGCCGAGCCTGCGCCTGGTGACCGACGTGATCTCCTACTGCGCCCGCAACGTCCCCAAATGGCACCCGGTCTCCATCTCCGGGTACCACATCCGGGAGGCGGGCTCCACCGCGGTCCAGGAGCTGGCCTTCACCCTGGCCGACGGCTTCGCCTATGTGGAGGCCGGGGTCAGGGCAGGCCTCGCGGTCGACGAATTCGCGCCCCAGCTCAGTTTCTTCTTCAACAGTCACGTCGACTTCTTCGAGGAGGTCGCCAAGTACCGAGCGGCCCGCCGAATCTGGGCCAAGCGGATGCGAGACAGCTATGGGGCTCGCGACGAGCGTTCGTGGTTGCTCCGGTTCCACACCCAGACCGCCGGCTGTTCCCTCACCGCGCAGCAGGTGGAGAACAACGTCGCCCGTACCGCCCTGGAGGCGCTGGCAGCGGTCCTGGGGGGAACCCAGTCGCTGCACACCAACGCCATGGACGAGGTCCTGGCCCTGCCCACCGCCAAGGCGGCCCAAATCGCGCTCCGGACCCAGCAGATCATTGCCTTTGAGACGGGCGTCGCCGCCACCATCGACCCCCTGGGCGGGTCGTTCTTCGTGGAGGACCTCACCAACCGGATGGAGATGGAGGCCGAAGCCTACTTCACCGAGATCGACGCCCGAGGGGGGGTGCTCGCCTGCATCGAGTCCGGCTTCTTCCAAAGCGAGATCGCCGACGCCGCCTTCCGCTACCAGCAGCAGCTGGATCGGGGGGAGCGGATCGTGGTGGGAGTCAACGCCTTCACCTCCGAGGACGATGTGGCGCCCCCCTTGCTGCACATCGACCCGGCGGTGGAGGAGGAGCAGATCGCTCGCCTGACCAAGGTTCGCCGGGACCGGGACGGCGAGGCGGTGCGCCACCGGCTGGAAGAGCTCCGGGTGGCGGCTCAGGGATCTGAGAACCTAATGCCAAAGATCATCGAGGCGGTCAAGGTGCTGGGCACCGTGGGGGAGATCACCTCGACCTTGACGAGCGTGTTCGGCGGCTACCGGGAGCCGGCCGTCTTCTAACGCTGGGTAGTGCTCACTTGGGGGGCCGCTTCTTCCCCGAGAACTGCTGCAGCCAGGCCTCGGTATCCCGGTGGGAGGGTCTGGGCTTCTCCACTACTTCAGCGGGTCGGGTGGCGCCGCGGCCCGGTTCGGTAGCACCGCGGGGATCGAGCTTCTGGAGCAGTGCCTGGCCTCCGATCGTCGAGCCGCCCTCGTGGCGCACCAGGTCCCGCAGGCCCCGATCGCTGGTCGCCACCACCGCGGCGCTCCCGCCATGCACGGCCTGGGCTACCAATTCCACGATCCTCTCGTCCGCTGTCTGGCCCGGGTCGGGATAGAGCACCCGGACCCCTTGGGAGCTAGTCGGGCCTGTCGGGGGAGGGGGCCCGTCGAAGACGAAGGTGAGTTGAGCGTAGACCGACCGCAGCGCCGACTGATTCGCGGTCGCCACCAAGACCCGCTGGGCGCCAGCGTGGTCCTTCCGAAGCAGTAAGGGTCGGCTGCGCGGCCAGGCCCAGGCGATGTTGGTCCCGTCCACCACGAGCTCGGTGCTTCCCATGGTCCGGCCTTCAGTTGGGCCGCACGGGCGAGGAGGAGGCGCCGCCAGTCGCCATGCGGGATGCGTAGCCCACGGCTTCGAAGTTGACCAGACGATCCGCCAGCTCCTCCAGTCGGAGCCGAAGCGACCGGTCGAGGTCGGCCAGCCGGCGGGATGACGGGTCGATCCCGAAGGCCGCCCCGGCCCAGCCCCCGGCCAGCGCCAGGGCGCCCTGGTTGGGCCGATCCTGGTTCTCCACCTCCTGCAGTACGCCCTCCAGATCGGACGCGGCGGCGAGGGCGTGGGTCGCCTGGCTAAGCACCGCGATGGCGTCGTCGCCGGGCTCCGGCCAATCACCTCGAGAGGGGTGGTGAAAGGCTCGTGAGAGGCGCAGCGGAGCCTCCTCGCGCAGCGCCTGGGCGACGCGGGCCAGGCTCTCCTCAAGCCCTCTGGTCAGCAGGTCTCGCGCCAGCAGGCAGCTGCCGACCGTCGCCATCCGGGAGGTGAGGTCGCTGTGGGTGACTAAGGCACTCTGGTCCGCCCAGCGCTTGAGCAGGGCCCCTTCCTGGCGGGCCGCGATCGCCAAGGGAAGGGACCGAGCCAACGGCCCATCGCCGCTTCGGTCCGGCACCACCCTGGCCGTAGCTTCGGCTAGTCCCTCGGCTGGGAACCCCTCCCCAAAGAGCCGAAATGCCTGAGCGGTGATCGAACCGGGCCGCAGGCTGTATTCAGGCTCAAGCCGTGCCCATCGCTCGAGCAGTAGCTCGGGCTCGACCGCGCCCCGCGCCACCAATGACTCGCCCAGCTCTAGCGCCAGATTGGTGAGCGCCAGCTTGCCGGCGATCGACTCCCCACAGGCCATTCCCAGCAGGATCCCGCGTGATCGAGCACGAAGCTCTGATTCGGAGATCGTTGGTAGCTCCACGGCACGAATATTGCGGCCTGGCGAACGCTAGATAGAGCAGGGTGAGTGTTCTCGGCCATCCGAAAGGACTGTTCACCTCAGTTCCCGCCACGACCACCCCAACCAGGACCAGGATCAGCTGCATGGGCGAGCCCGAGAAGGGTCCGCCGCTTTCCGGGGAGCGACGCCATCAACTGCTCCGGAGAACGCGGTCCCGCTCGGCTGCGTAGAGCTCCTCGCTCATGGGCCGCAGCGGCTCGCGGGAGAAGATCGCCTCAATGGGGAGCTCGAACAGCGCCGCCAGCCGGAGGGCGAGCTCCAAGCTGGGGTTGTACTCGCCCCGCTCGAGATACCCGATGGTCTGGTAGTTGACGCCCACCGCCGCCGCCAGCTGGTAGCGGGACAGCTCCCGTTCGGCCCGTAGGACCGCGATCCGGTTGTAGAGGCGCGGGGAGCCTGTTCGCCCACCGGAGTCCTGCGCGCTGCGCCTTGGCGTCATCGGGTAAACTGTAGCACTAGTACAATGGAATTCCCGATATGCGCGATATTGAACTGTGGACTAGACTGGGGGCCATGAGCGCGAAGCCGGTTCGGATCTTGACCGCCAAGGTGGGCCTAGATGGGCATGATCGGGGCATCAAAGTCATTTCCCGGGCCCTGCGCGACGCTGGCGTGGAGGTGATCTACACCGGACTGCACCAGACCCCAGCCCAGGTGGTGGAGGCGGCCATCCAGGAGGACGTCGACGGGGTAGGGATCTCCCTGCTCTCGGGGGCCCACATGACCCTCTTCCCGGAGGTGCTGCGTCTGCTCCGGGAGCGCGGCGGCGAGGACATCGTGGTCTTCGGAGGAGGGATCGTGCCTCCGGACGACGCCGTCCAGCTGAAGGCAATGGGGGTGGACGAGGTCTTCACCCCAGGGACCAGCATCCGGGCGGTCGTGGAGTACGTGGAGCGTCGCTTCGGGCTGGAAAAGGTGGGCGCCGGGACCCGCTGATCCCCGGATTTGGTACGATCCGCCGGCTTTCGCCGATCTCAAACGAGGTCGGCGTCCGGGGCCGGCAATGCCGGGTGGAGGCTCATGGATTTCACGCTGAAGGTGGCGCCGCGCACGACCGTGGGTCGGCATGTCTCCGGACTGCGCCGCCAGGGGCTGGTTCCGGGCGTGGTGTACGGCCACTCGGTCAAGCCCATCACCGTGGAGATCCCCAGCAAGGACTTCGCCAAGATGTTCCACCGCGCCGGCCGTAGCCACCTGCTGCAGCTGAATGTGCAGGGCGAGGGCACCGCGCGTCCGGTCCTGATCAAGGAGCTGCAGATAAATCCCCGCACCGCGGAGCCGGTCCACGTGGACTTCTTCCAGGTCAACCTGCTGGAGAAGCTCACCGTCCAGGTCCCGGTGGTGCTGGTGGGTGAGGCTCCCGCCACCAAGTTCAATGCCGGCGAGCTGCTCCACCTGATCCACCAGCTGGAGGTGAGCTGCCTGCCGAACGCCATCCCAGGGGAGATCGACATCGACATCTCCGGGCTGGCGGAGATCGACGACGCGGTGCGCATCTCCGAGATCCAGCTGCCCGAAGGGGTGGAGCTGGCGGCCGCCCTCGATCCCGAGGAGGTGATCGCCAAGATCGCGGCCCCCAGGGTTCAGGAGGAAGAGGAAGTAGTCGCCGTCGAAGGCGAGGAGGGTGCCGAGGAGCCGGCCGAGGGCGAGGAGACGGCGGAGTCCGACTCCACCTCCGAGGACTCCTAGGGACCGGGCCCTCCGGCCGCCGCTAGCTCTCCCGCCGCTGGCGGATCTGCCGCAATCGCTCTGCCAACGCGCCCTCTTTCCCGTGGCTGGAGGGTTGGTAGTACTGGTGTCCCACCAATTCCGCCGGCAGGTGCTCGTGCCCCACCAGGCCCGCGGGATCGTCGTGAGCGTATTGATACCCCTGGCCGTACCCCTTCTGGCGATCGCGTCCAGTCACTGCGTTGCGGAGATGGAGGGGCACGGGGAGGTGGAGCTGAGAACGAACGTCTGCGGCCGCCTCGGCGAGGGCCGTCGTGACACTGTTGCTCTTGGGCGCCAGCGCCAGGAAGATCGCGGCTTCGGCCAGGGGCAGCCGGCACTCAGGCATACCCACCACGCGGACTGCGGCATGGGCGGCGACCGCCATCTCCAGTGCCCGGGGCTCCGCCAGCCCCACATCCTCCGCAGCGAGGATGACCATCCGCCTAGCTGGGACCGTGGGGTCCTCACCGGCCTCCAGGAGCCGGGCCAGCCAGTACAACGAGGCGTCGGGGTCGCTGCCCCGCATCGACTTTATGAATGCGCTCAGCAGCTGGTAATGAAAGTCGCCGGCGCGGTCGTGGCGCAGCACCGGGCTGCTGAGGGCGCGAACCGCCGCCGCTTCCTCGACCACGGCCCCATCAGCAGCTGCGGCGGCCGCCTGTTCCAGGGCGTTGAGCATGACTCGGGCGTCCCCGCCTGATCGAGCTACCAGAACCTGCCGAGCTCCGTCGGCCAGCTGGAGATGACGAGCCCCGAGACCCAGCTCCGCATCGCTAAAGGCCCGGTCTAGCAGCTCCGAGAGCGCCTCTCGGGTAAGCGGCTCCACCTCGAAGACCTGGACCCTGGAGAGCAGGGCACCCGAGAGTTGAAAACTGGGGTTCTCGGTGGTGGCTCCGATCAGGGTGAGCAGCCCGCTTTCCACGTGGGGCAGCAGGGCGTCCTGTTGGGTGCGGCTGAAGTGGTGGATCTCGTCGAGGAAGAGCACGGTCCGTTGGCCAACGCGCTGGCGGGTTCGAGCCTCGGCGACGGCGGCCCGGATCTCGTTGACCCCGGCGCTCACCGCTGAGAGAGCGATCAAGTGGGCGGACTGGGAATTGGCCAGGAGCTGGGCGATCGTGGTCTTGCCGCTCCCCGGCGGTCCCACCAGTACTACTGAGGGGAGAGGACCGCCCGTCAGAGCCGGCTTCAGCGTGCCCTCACCGCCAACCAACTCGTCTTGACCGAGGACCTCCTGCCAGTGCCGGGGCCGCAGCCGCGCGGCGAGCGGGCTGGCGCCCGCNNCCATGAGGGCGGGAGGGCCGGCGGAGGCAGCGGTGGTCACCACTTCCGGCCCTGGCTCAAGCGGGAGTTCGCCGTCCACGGAGCCCATCTTGACGGTTTGGCGAGTGAGCTCAGCGCCGGGCGCTGCCTCGCCTTGCCTGGGCCCCCCGGCCAGGCGATTGCCGGCCGCCTGAGCCTGCCGGATTCAGTCCTCGACGGACCGCGCGCCCCCCTCGGTGTTTCCAAAGCGCGTGCTCATCGCCGGCGGACGACGTCGACTACTCCCACCATTCCGAACGTCTCATGGGGAATGCAGAAGTAGCGGTACACCCCGGCGATTTTGAACGTACGGTGTTCTGACCTTCCCGAGGGCAAGCGCAAGTTCCAGCCAAGCCCCCCCTGGGGGATGGTCGCATCACTGGCACTCGCCGCCAAGCTTGGCTCGTCCGTGCTGGTGTGGTCCGCATCCTCTGTCGTATTCGTCCACGTCACGGTACCTCCCACTCGCAGGCAGACGACCGCGGGTACGAACCGGAAGGAACTGGTGGCGTCCACTGTTACCTGGCTCTGGGCGTGACTGGCCGAACATGCGGCAATCGCCTTCGCGAACGTCGGGCTACTCGACGTAACCGCACAGCCGGAAATCCAAAAAAGGGATCCCAGAGTTCCTGCGACCAGGGCAAGCCGGAGCGCCGCCGGTCGACCTGTCAAGATGTGATCAAGGTGCCGCCGGCGAGGCTGATCACGCCGCAGGCCGCCGGAGACCGGCCCTGACCCTGGCCCTGGCCTTCGATCCAAATCGACCAGGCGGAGAACTTCAGGCTGGAAACACTCAGCAGTTCCTCGTTGAATGTGGCGACGCCGTGGCCGTTGGCGCGTACGGTGCCGATGACTCGGGTCCCGGTCGGGCGGGGGGCCGTGCAGCTGCCCTTGGGCACCAGCAACGCGCTAACCTGGGCCTTCGGCTGGAGGTGCTGCACGCCGAGGACGACCACCAACAGTCCGCCGGTCCGGTACCAGATCAGGTGACCGCCTCCCTGGGCCGTGTGCCCGGCGGAAGGGTTGACCGAGACCAGCACCGCGTGGGAACTGGGCAGGGTCGGTTGGCCGCTGGCGGTGATGAGAGCGATGACAGTTGCGATCCCGACCACAGCTACCACCAGGCCCGTCATCGCACTGAGGGTGGGGTGGGGTAAGTCCTGGGCGCTTTGCAGCCAGGGCAGAGGTCGGAAGAATCCGCCCGCCCGACGACGGTTGGGGCGGGCAAAAGGCCTGATCCCAAGGATCACGAGGACCCGTCGGAGGGCTCGCGGAGCTTGGCCCAGCGCGACTGCGCAGGAGACAACTCGCGCATAGGGAATCCCGCTTCCCGCACCGCCAGCGGGACGTGGGAAGTCTCCGCCGGCCGACCCTTGGGTCCCTCGGCCCCGCACGACGCCTACAGTACCAAGGTCCCTTGCGACACGGTGCGCTCCCAGAGGTGCGCTCGCGACGGTGGAGTTGGATCGGATAACCGTCGCCCGGGTGAATATAGGCACTGACCTTCCTCTTCACCGATATCCAGGACTAAGCAGCGCTGATAAAGCGCCTCGGTGACGACGCTTGCATCCAAGCCCGCGCCGATCGCCACCGGGTAATTCGGGCCGGACGCGTCGCGCACGATTGGGAGGAGGTAGACCGCCAAAGGGTGCGTTCTTCGTGGTGTTCTCCCCGCCGAGCGCCAGTGTGGAGCGGTGATCTAGAGGCGGCGGTCCCTTCGTGCAGACAATAGGCCGGACAGTTAGCGGGTTCGCGTTCGGATGACTACTTACACCAGCGAGGCGTCAGATACGAGGTCTGGTCCGTTTCGAAGGCCATCGCGAAGCCAGCGCTGCTGCGGTCACCTTCGGGGGACAGATCATGCTACCAGCCATGGCTGCCGCTCTCTTCAGATACCGGCTATTGCAAGGCGCGATGCTGCGGGATCTCGCCGCGCACAAACCGAAAGACCTCGGCCGGCCGGACCTGAGCTTCGAGCTCGCCGCTGAAGGCGTCGAAGTTGACTTCCCACCGATTCGGTCACCTGGCAAACTGGACTTTCGGAACAGCCTACCCGGCTGTCTCGGAACGTCCGTCGGTAGCAAGGAGGAGATCACGGGGTTCAGTTCGTTAGCCGAGTCCTCGTCCCTTGTCATGATCACCGGCGGGTCGGTCGGGTACGACCGGGCTCGTCTAGCAGGTCGCCGCCGAGCCGCTGTACGGCAGCGACGGACGGGCCTCAATCGTCGACTTGACAGAGTCCGCTCAGGCTGAAGATGCTGAGCCGGCTACGCTTCCATTGCGAGCCCGGACATCCAGGAATGGGAGACGCCGGCAGGCCGCGCCAGTCTCTTGCCGTATACCTTCACTGGAAATCCACCTTCACCAACGGAGCGCTAACATCGGCCGCCGTAAAAAATTGCTCCGGCAGTCCAGACGAGCCGGTTGCGCCGACGATTTGTCCAACGTCTCGAGACGACCATTCTGGCTCGCCGCTATTCGCACCGAATTCAGGTTGCTTCCCGCATTCGTGGGGATCTACCGACGGCGTGAGCATGGTGTTTAACGTTGAATAGGATCCTGCCTCGGGCACATCACCGCCGCCGCTGGTCGGACCAGATATCCCAAGCGGCCCTGGCGTTCCGATGCCAAGGCCAATAAGTATCACTACCCCCCCGACCAACTGTAAGGGCATGACTCGCTCGCCGATCAGCACTGAGGCGGCCGCAACTGTAAGAAGTGGTTCGAGGTACGTGTATGTCGCGGTCCGCGCCGGGCCGAGCACACGAACAGCGATGAAGTACAACCAGTTGGCCGCGACCACCACCGCAACTACACTGAACCCCAGAAGGCCCAGCCATTCCCCGCTGACGCGTGGAGGGTGCGCGATCCCCTCGGCCAAGCCACATGGCGCGAGCATTAGCCCACCCACCAGGCAGATGATCGCCGCCAAAGAAAGCGGTCGGTAGCGGCGCAGAAGAGGAGGAAGAAGTAGCACATAAATAGCGCCGCTCACAGGACTCGCCAAGGCAAACGTAACTCCGAACCAACTCACGTGAGCACGTCCGGCTGTGAACACGACTAATGCAACTCCTAAGAGCCCGACCCCCAGCCCCACCCATACTTTGACCGTAAAGTGCGCTGAAGCGTGCCATGCGACCCAGGCGGTCACTAGGAGCGGAGTCCCAGCCAGGAACATGGCGACGAAGTCCGGACTAGTCAGGGCGAGTGCGGCCGTGAACGCCGCCTGAGTCAGCGCGACCCCGGTGCCGGCCGCCGCGAAGATCAGCAACCATTCGCGACGACTGGGCCAACGGATCGGACCTTCGATCCGATGGGCCAGCCACCACAGCCCGAGGCCTCCCAACATGAACCGCAGGGTCGAGTAGGTCAAAGGTCCACTGCTGTGGAGGGCCACCCTGACCACGACAATGTTCACGCTCCACAGCACTGTCCCAGCGAGGATGAAGGCATCACCTCGCCCAAAACTGCGTCGTAGGCTCGAGAACCGGTACCGTGTGCGCAACTTATAACTCGGCCTTCGGGGATTCCGCAATAGGTGCCACTGCCGTTGCCTGTGGGCGTACTACGTCCGAGCCTAACTCCTGTGTCGCGGCACGTTGTAGATTGGCTCGAGAGCTTCCCATGTCCAGTCGGCACCACAGCGCGCGAGACCGTAGACCCAGCATGTCTTCAGGTGACTTTCAAACGTGTCGATCCCGTGACTCTGACTCGGAGGCACGTACACCGTCGACCCCTCTAACACGGGGTACGCTTCGGTACCGACGTAAATGCATCCAGATCCACTCAAGACGTAGTAGAGCTCAGCTGGCTCATGGCGGTGGACGGTGTAGTGGACATTGGGAGCCGTAAGTCCAGTTCCGGCCACGACGTCGTCAGCCCCGCGATCGGGACTTAGCAGATATCGCATCTTGCCGGTCCAGCCTTTGGTTGGCTCTACAGCCAGCCATGACTCATAGTCTTCAACCAACGCCCAGCGGTACAGGGGATCAGTCCCGCGGATGATATTGGGGTTGGGCCAACGCGATTGATCCCGACCCTCCTCTAGTTCGGACGTCACTTCCCAGCCCGGACGCGCGTCCTGGTAGCAGATCAGCACCCGGGCTGCCGCGCCGCCCTGTTCTCGAACGCCGTGTGCCACACCTGCGGGAAAGTAGGCGGCTCCGGGGCCGGTGACCTCGGCGATCGCGCGGCCACGCTGGACCTGCACGCGGCCATCCACTACAAAGACCGTCTCAGCGTGAGAGTGGGAGTGGAGTGGGAGCCCTTGACCCGGACGGAGGTCCACTGCTCCGAAGAGAAACTCCGCCGGCGAACCATCGGGACCCGGGATGATCGTCTCGACACTCAAGTCACGTAGCTCGGGTTGGCGGTGAAGCAAGGTACCGCTGCTGACTCCCAGTCCAGCCTCAATGTGAAAGCCATTGTCCTCTGCAGCCGTCACAACCGCAGCCTCTCCTCGTCCCGCCTGCTCCCGGATCCTCGGTCGTACGCCAGTCTCGTCATCGCCGCACACCGGGTTCCGTGGGGCGAGGGTGGTTGTAGAGCGGCTCCAGTGCCTCCCATGTCCAGCCACTCCCACTCGCGTCCAATCCGTACACCCAGTAAATCTTGAACTCCCCGGTACTGGTATCAACTCCGTGGGGCACATTCGGAGGAACGTAAACCGTCGATCCGGGCTCGACTTGATACGCTTCCGTGCCCGCAAATATGGTGCCCGAGCCCTGCAGCGCGTAATAGATTTCTGCTGGTTCGTGTCGGTGGATTGTGTAGTGAGTGTCGGGATCGAAGTGGGCAGTTCCTGCCACCACGTCGGGGGCGCCTCGTTGTGGGTCTAACAGGTAACGAAGTGTGTGTGTCCAGCCCTTGGTGGGCTCGACCGCCATCCAGGGCTCGTACTCCTCGACCAGGGCCCACCGGTAGAGGGGGTTGTCGCCCCGGATGATGTTAGGGTTCGGCCAGCTCGACTGGTCGGAGCCCTCCTCGATCACTGTCGAGATCTCCTTCTCGACGTCCGCCGTCGGATAGCAAACTATCACCGCCGCTGCCTGACCCTGGTAAGCCCTAATGCTGTGCGCCACTCCCGCAGGGAAGTAGGCGGCTCCAGGACCCCAGAGCTCTGCTATTGCGCGGCCGCGCTGCACCTGCACGCAGCCATCGAGGACAAAGATCGTCTCCGCACGGGAATGCGAGTGCAGTGGCAGCCCTTGGCCTGGCCGCAGCTGCAGCAGACCACAGAGGAACTCTGTCCAAATTTCGGCCTCCTTTGGGAAGAGTCCCTCGACGTCGAGGTTTGCAAACTCGGTCATCGAGTGCATCCGGCTACCCGCAGCTAGGCG
Organism: Candidatus Dormiibacterota bacterium; assembly: GCA_003133485.1. The sequence goes on along the minus strand of PKXR01000213.1, from coordinate 3,340 downwards.
CCCCTCCGGCCTAACGTGAAACGGCTTCACCATATCGGTCACTGCGTACCTCCTCAAGTCCTAAGTGGGTGATGGTGGAGTGTCAGGATCTAGGTTCCAACCTCAACGGATTCGCCCGTCAGTTGAACTTCACGGGTCGCCATCATCTGAGTTAGCCATGGACCTCATCATCAGTCCACTCAAGGCAAACCCAATCATTGCGATCAGGTCTCCCAAGGCACATCTGCACCCCGGGCGGATCGCTGAGCTCGAAGACTACCGATCCGAATGTCTCGCTCAAGTGTTGTTCGGTCGGAGAGACGGAGATCGGCACCGACCGATCCGCCAGCAATACTTTTACGTCCGCCGGGCTCGGTCCTTTACGGCTGGCGGCGTCCAGATACTGCAGGCGCGCGACCGATGATGAGATCCGGCTCTTCACCGTAGGCGTGGCGTTGACCGCTTTGTCCGCGTCTGCGCTGGCCAGTGGATGATTGGTGTGGGCCCACGAGTCGCCTCCCGGACTCCGATACTGCGTGACCCCGACTCCAGACGCTTCCAGGCTAATCGAATCACTTGAACTAGCGACCGCATAGTTTTGACCGGAGGCATGTGGCACGCGTTCGATGAAGTCGGCTGCGGCGCTCAGGGACGAATACGATAGCGCCTGGCGCAGGACAAACGCCACGGGTAGACCCTTAACCGAATGCTTCAGCATCAGCAGGGTGTTGACGCAAACCGCTACCCCGGCCCGATTCACTCCCGTTAAGCCGATGAGGCCGGCAGATGAAAGGACCAAGCTCTCGGCCCCGCTCCGAGGTACGATTCGGAGGACGAGCTGACTTCCGTCCATGAAGGTGGGCAGGTCCATATTCTGAGCAAGGACACAGGAGCTACTGGGGCTGCCAGCCAACGGCTGGACCACAAGAACGCTGCATGCGCCCGGGTTGACATAGTTGTCTAAGTCGAACCACCACTGCTCGTCCATGAGGTTGTAGGCAAGGATCAAGCGCTCATCCAATTCAGCGCCCTCGGCGATCCCTCTAACCTCTTCGGCTAAGTCTGGTGCCCACGCGGCGATGGTAGGAACGAATGCGGTCCCCGACAGCAGCCGTTCGGCATATTCGAGGGGATCCATCCCGTGGATCTGGGACAGCTGGTCGCCCCACCTCTCGATGGCTGCACGCACTTCCGCTCTAGCAGCCCTTCCGTGCGCGCGCCCGCGCTCACGGCCGTCCCCGTAGCACTCAATCAGCTTCATCAGTAATCCAGGTAGATACTGAACGAGGCATGCTACACACTGTACCGAGGGTCCAAGGTTGGTCGGTTCTCCGCTCGATACCATTCCTCACGTGTGTCCCAGAGGTCCGGAGCGTCTCGCAGGAGATCTCTAGTGTAGGGGTGGCTCGGGCTTTCAAAAACCTGATCGGTCGGCCCGTACTCCACCAGCTCGCCGTCCTTGAGAACCGCAACGAATTGCGCGACGTTCCGGACTATGGCCACGTTGTGCGTCACAAAGATCAGCGTTAGATTCATCTCGCGGCGAAGTTGAAGTAGCAGGCTGACGATCGACGCTTGGACAGAAACATCCAGTGAGGAGGTGATCTCGTCACAGATGAGCACGCTCGGCGCAGAAGCGAGCGCACGCGCGATAGCTACACGCTGTAGCTCGCCGCCGCTGAGCTGGCCTGGGTGCCGAGTTAGCGCCCAGCCCCCGAGGGCGACTAGCTCGACCAGTTGATTCGGGCTAAGCCGACCCGGACCCAGGCTATCTCGGAACTGGGTCAGCGGCTGGCGGATTGAAGCTTCGATCGATCGTCGAGGGTTGAGGGCATCATAGGGATTCTGAAAGATGTACTGGATTGCCTTTCGCTCCGCAGGGGATCGGGCTTCGCTTCTAGTAGCTAATGCACGACCACCCAAGAAGATCTGGCCGGTGTAGTTGGCGTTCAGGCCGGCGATGGCACGGCAAACGCTCGTCTTGCCACTTCCAGACTCGCCAACCAAGCCAGTGCAAGTACCCTCTTCCACTCTCAGGTTGACGTCGTGGACCACCACCCTACGGCCGTAGCTCGCGGTAAGATGGCTGACTTCGAGCGAAGTGCCTTTCTGCGTTGATGCAGGGCCGGTCGTCACGCCCGGAGCTGTCACAGCCAATCGTGTGGTGACCGGGTAGAAGCAGCGGATCTGGCGCTCTAAGCCAGCCATCTCCAGGGCAGGTACCTCGGTGATGCACCGGCTCCTCACATACTCGCAGCGGGGGGCGAAGTGGCACCCACCTGGCCGCTCGGTCGGACTCGGCGCCTGGCCAGGGATGCCGACGACCGTCCGGCGCCCGTGGATGTCGGGCACCGCCATCACTAGTTGGCGGGTGTACGGGTGCTGAGGACTGCCTAGAAGGTCAGAGGTCCCACCTGTCTCCACGAGCCTGCCTGAGTACATGACCGCCACTCTGGCGCAGGAGTCGGCAACAACCCCTAGGTCGTGGCTGATCAGAATTGCCGCGGTTCGATGGCCCTCGCAGAGCTGTCGTAGCAGCGTCAGAATTTGGCTCTGTGTGGAAACGTCGAGCCCAGTGGTCGGCTCGTCCAGAATCACCACCGTTGGCTCGGCAGCGAAGCTGGCCGCGATCACGACTCGCTGCTGCTGCCCACCCGAGAGTTCATGCGGATAACGCTGGAGAAACGCCCTCTCGGACGGAAGGGCCACCTCGCTCAGTAGGCTCAGGATCCGAGAAGTAGAACTCGATTCGCCAGTCGTGGGTAGCCGTTCTCGCAGCTGACTCCCGATGGTACGCGCTGGATTTAGGGCGAAACCGGACGACTGGGGGACGTAGGTGGCGTACTTGCGACGCAGCGCCCTTAGCTCTGCCTCTCCGCAACTGAGTACGTCGGTTCCTCCGAGATGCACCGTGCCCGACGCGATGGCCGTGCCTGGCCTCGTGAATCCAAGACAGCTCAGCCCCACAGTGGTCTTTCCTGACCCTGACTCCCCTACCAGGCCAACTAGCTCGCCGGCCGCCACTAGCAAGTCGAGGTCCTCAACCAACACCGCGCCCGATCGCACTGCGACCACGGTGAGACCGCTGATCACCAAGGGGGCGTCACTCACGATCTGGTGTCCTCAATCCCGCCCACCACGCGGGCAATCCCGTCCGCGATCAGATTACTTCCTATACAAATGGTGGCAATTGCGATCAGCGGAAGGACCACGCCCCAGGGTTGGATGCCGAGTCCGATCCGGTTCTCGTTGATCATAAGGCCCCAGTCGGGGGCCGGCGGCTGAACCCCCACTCCCAAGAAGTCTAGACTCGCTACTAGGCCGATCGAGAATGTGAAGCGGATCCCTACCTCCACCATCA
>PKXR01000246.1 GCA_003133485.1 Candidatus Dormiibacterota bacterium | reverse complement strand
GCAACCCGAGATACGGCAGCACCGGATACTCCGCGAGCACGTCCTTGACCACGACGAAGGTCCACCCGAAGACCGCCGTCACCAGCAGCAGGGTCAGCGGGGGCAGCCACCTCCGTCCCAGCGAAACCGGGTCGGTGAGCGGCCGCTCACCCAAGGTCAGTGGCCAGTTCGACGCTCAGCGAGTTCCGGATCCGGATGGACCGAGACGGAACTCCGCCATTACCGGGAAATGATCACTCGCTCGGCGCGCCACCTCGGCGAGCTCACCTGAGCGGCCCACCACCTCGCAGCGCAGGAGCCGCTCGGCCAGCCGCTTGGTGGCGAATATGTAGTCGATCCTGACCGCTGGCTGGTAGGAGGGACAGGTGAAGGCGCCAGCCCGTGGATGGAGGCTGCGGAGACAGTCGGTGTACCCGGCCCGAAGCATGCTCCGCACCGCGGCCCGGGGCAGGAGCGCGCCCAGGACCGCGTCGGTCGCGTCCCCCCGCGGGAGCACCTCCAGCAGCGGGTGAACCAGCCACGGGAGCCGGGGAAGCCCGCTCCGAACCGCCTCCGGCAGCTCCTCCACGATCGCGTCCCGAGCCTCGGCGTCCTGCCACCAGCGCAGGTGGGCCAGACCGGGCGGGACCGGACCGATCGCTCCCGCCCCTTCCAGCACTCCGCTCCGGCGCCACTGGTTGATGCGGGCGAAGAAATCGGTGGCCCGGACCCGGTCTCCGGGTGCGACAGCGTTGAAGTCGCCGAGAACCAGGTGGCCGGCCTCCGGGTGAGCGGCGGCGTGGCCCCGCACCGCCGCCAGCTCTCGCACCCGCTCCGGCTCAGCCCGCCCCCGGCGGTGGAAGGCCGCAGTCAGATGGACTGTGTGAATGCACAGCTGGGTGAGCTGGCTGCCGGGCGGTGGTCTCACCCAGAGTTCCAGAGAATTCCTGAGGAAGATCGAAGGATCTCGATGGTTGGTCCAGGCGGTGACCGGAAGGCGCGAGAGCACGGCTTGGTGCCGGGGGGTCGGGGCCTCGCCGAAGATAACCTCATAGCCGAGCTGCTCGCCGACCCGCTCCACGGCGACCAGGTCCTCCGCCTCTTGGAGGGCGACCACATCGGCGTCGATCGACTGCAGCATCCGGGAGATCTCAGCCCAGCGCCCACCACCGCCCAGCAGGATGTTGTAGGTGGCGACTCGCAGCGTCGGCGAGGTGGTCGGCTCGGGCGAAGGGCTCCGCCCGATAGGCGTCGAACCCATGCGCCTGATTCTAGGGTGCGGCGCAGAACGCCCGACCCGCCAGAATCAGGAACGCCATGCCCGCCCACATCTGCCAGGCCTGCGGAGTCCAGCAGGCCCCCGGCGCTGATCCACCCAGCCACTGCTCGATCTGCGCCGACGAGCGCCAGTTCGTGGGCCGGGAAGGCCAGCGCTGGACCACCCTGGAGGAGATGCGGGGAAGTTATCGCACCGAGGTGGCCGAACTGGAGCCCGATCTGTTCCAGCTCACCACTCAGCCAGCGTTCGGCATCGGCCAGCGGGCCCTGCTAGTGCGCACCGCCGGCGGGAATCTCCTCTGGGACTGCCTCAGCTACTTGGACTCTTCCACCAAGGCGGCGATGACCGCCATCGGGGGGCTTTCGGCAATCGCAATCAGCCATCCTCATTTCTACGGGAGCTGTGTGGATTGGAGCGAGGGCTTTGGGGGCGTCCCGATCTACCTCAGCCGCCGAGACCGCGACTTCATGGTTCGCCCGAGCCCGTTCGCGGTCCACTTCGAGGGTGAGGAGCTGGAGCCCTGGCCGGGTCTGCGCATCCTGCGGCTCGGCGGGCACTTCGCCGGTTCGACGGTGCTGCACTGGCCGGCCGGCGCGGACAGCCGGGGAGCGCTGCTGACCGGCGACACCATCGCGGTCGCTGCTGACCGCCGCTGGACCTCTTTCCAGTACAGCTATCCCAACCGCGTCCCCCTCCCCCCGGCGGACGTTCAGTCCATCGCAGACCGCATCGCCAGTCTCCCTTTCGACCGTATCTATGGTGCCTGGCCCAACGATGTCATCGCCACCGACGCTCGCGGGGCAGTCCAGCGTTCGGCCGCCCGCTACCTGGGGATGCTCGATGGCAGCTGGCCCCGTGCCTGAGGCCTCCACCGGGCGCCGGCCTGCGCTGGCCCAAGCGGTCCGGCGCATTCGCGACCTGCTGGTGGCGACGGTCCGCCGGCACGCTTTGACAAGCACCGTCGCGGCCGCCAGCGTAGTGCTGGGGCTGGCCGTCGGAGCCGTCTCCTTTGTGCTCCAGACCCACTTCACCACGGTCTATCAGAGTGGCCACCGGCTAAGTGGCTGGCAGAACTTTCTCCGCCTCGGAGCTCCCTGGCAGGCGCTGGTGCCGGTGGCGCTCGCCGGGCTACTAGCCACCTGGGGAGCCCTCCGACTGGGCTCCGCGCCGCCCGAGCCGCCGCTCGGCTTGAANNGGACAACTCCACCGCGAGCGAGCTGCGAGGGGCCCTGCGCTCCGAGCGACGGACGGTGCGCGTCGCCTTCGTGGTGATGACCGGACTGGTCGGGATAGTGGTCGCCCGATTCCTCGTTTACGGGGCGCTAACCCTCAACGGCAACCGGCTGGCCCATTCGACCCTGGTCGGGGTCGCCGTCGAGTTGGCCTTCTGGCTGGCCGCCTGGGTCGCCTTCTGGAACTGGAACCGGTGCCACCGCAACCGCATGGAAGGTTGGGGAGTGTTTGAAGCCTGAGCGGCTCGTCCTGATAACCCGGCGCAACTGCCCACTGTGCGATCTGGCCAGTGCCTCCCTCCTGGAGGTGGCCGCCGGTCGGGGTCTGGGAGTATCGGAGTTCGATGTCGACGACGACCCCGAGCTACTCCGCCAGTTCACCGACCGAGTTCCGGTGATTCGGTATCGGGGCCAGATGCTGGCCGAGGGCAGAATCGACTCCGACCGGCTGGAAGAGGCGCTAACAGCCCTGGAAACGGCCCATCGAGATCAGCCTGACGATTCTGTAACAGCCGCTGAGATGGAGCCCGATCGGGGCTAGACTTCGGCCAATGTCCGAGCTCCGTGCCGGTGCCAGGGCGGCGCTACCCGAGCTGTCAGTAGTGCTCCCGACCCGCAACGAGGCCGCCAACATCGAGCCCTTGTTGGCGAGACTCCGGCAGGCCCTTCAGGGTGTCGCCTTCGAACTAGTGTTCATCGACGATAGCGACGATCAGACGGCGACCCGGCTGGCCCAGGAGTCCGCGGTCGACCAGCGGGTGCGGGTCACTCACCGAGCCCCCGAGCTCCGAGAGGGTGGCCTGAGCACAGCGGTTGTGCTGGGGCTGCACGAGGCCCGGGGTCGGTTGGTCTGCGTCATGGACGCCGATCTCCAGCACCCCCCGGAGACCATCCCGAACATGCTGGCGGCGGAGAGAGCCGGCGCCGATCTGGTCGTGGCCAGCCGGTACCTGCCAGGCGGCAGCCGCGCGGGCCTCGCGACCGGAATGAGGCAGTTCATCTCGCGCGCGGCCAGTATCTTGGTGCGGGGGGTGTTCGTCGAGGCCCGGGCCAGCACAGATCCTCTCGCCGGCTTCTTCTTGTGCCGCACCTCCGTGCTGAGAGGGGTCGAGTTCCGTCCGGTCGGCTTCAAGATCCTGCTCGAACTCCTCGTTTGCTCACCTCATCCGCGAGTGACCGACGTGCCGTTGCAGTTCCAGGCTCGGACGGCGGGCAAGAGCAAAGCCAACTTTGCCCAGGGATTGCTGTTCCTCCGGCATATCTGGTCGCTGGTCCGGGACGTGCCGGGCAGCGCTCGGGTCTGGAAGTTCGCAGCCGTCGGGATCAGCGGCCTACTTCTCTTCCTCTTGGTCTTGGAGCTCTGCGGCAACGGACTGGGGTGGCCCGCGCTGGGCGCCTGGTCGGTCGCATTCGTCCTATCGGTCTTGTGGAACTTCAGCTGGAACTTGCGCCTCACCTTTGCCGACCTTCGCCGGGAGCGTTATCCCCTAATGCGTCGCTACATGTCCTCCACTCTCACCGCCGGAGGCGCCCAGCTGGTTGTGTTCTTGGGGCTGGCCGGGACCTCCGTCCCGCTGGTCCTGGACGGCCTTCTGGCGGCGATCGTAGGGATGGGAGTGAATGCCACCCTCAACTCCCAGCTCGCGCGCCGCCACCGCCGCCCCACCCTGGGGCCTGTCGGCGTCGATCACTTTCTCGCCCATCTGGGACAGGTCAGCGGGGCCCAGCACACGGCTCTCTTGGATCAAGATGGCCACGAGCGGGCCGCCTGGGGCCGCCCCTCGGCCTCGGCCACCGAGATGCTCAATTCGCTGGCTGAGCGCGCTCGCCAGGGTCGATTGCCGGTGCTCTGGACTGAGCCGTTGTCCAATCGGCCCCAGGCCCGGACCAACGTCGAGCTGGCGTCGATCATCGTGCTGCCGCTGGAGCTGCCCGGATCCGAGGGATTCACGGTGGCGCTCCAAAAACGGGCCCGGTCGGCCTTCAGCTCCGCTGATCTGGAGGCCACCATGAGACAGCTCGCGCGGATGCTGCCGCGCCTGGCGATGGGAGCCCCGGGAGCTGCCGCAGAGGCGTCCGCCCCAGGCGAGACCTCGCCCTGGAACCCCGGTGAGCTCAGTGGTAATCGTGGGACGAGGGAGCCGGGAACAGCGAGTCGATTGGGCTAGCCTCCGCCGTCGGCCGCGCGGCCCGGGGCAGCCGCACCAGCCTCTCGACCAACAGGCTCTTGGCCCCGTCCGCCACCTGCAGCACTCCCTCGGCGCCAATCACCGGCTCCTGGTTGGCCCAGGACCGGGCAGCCCGGTACACCTCGGGTCGGAGGACCAGGTCCAACTGGGCCGTCTCATCGACCAAGGTGAAGAACCGCATCCCGTGGGCGGAGTGAGGTGCCTGGCGGGTTATCACCAGCCCCACGGTCAGCACCCGGCCACCACGGCCAACCTCTCTCACCTCGGCCAGGGGCATCGCTCCCATCTCCGTCAGCTGGGGGCGCAGGAAGGAGACCAGGTGAGCGCCGGTGGTCAACCCCATGATTCGGTAGTCGGCCGCAGCCCGCTCCATGACGGTCAGGTCGGCTAGCTGGGGAGGTTCCGCAGGCAACTCCAGCAGCTGCCCTTGGCGAGCTCCCAGCGCCGGCGCGTTGGGCACCCCTTCTCCGGCTGAGGGGGCCCCGGGCCTGCCCCGCCCTGGGCCGGCAGTCGCTCGGAGCGGACGGCTGCCGGTCAGCGCCTCCTCCACCGCCTTGAGTCGCCAGAGCAGCTTGCGACGAGACTCGCCGAAGCTGTCCAGGGCGCCCACCATCACCAGCGAGTCCACAGCGGACCGGGGCAGCTCGGTGCGGCGCCAGAAGTCCTCCGGGGATTGGTACGGTCCCAGCTCACGCTCACGATCCAGGCGCTCTCTCAAGTTCTCGCCGAGCTCCCTGACGTAGTTGAACCCGAGGCGGACCCCGAATTGCCGGGGGGATTCCGTCATGCTCCGCAGCTCCTCCAGGTGACAACGTCCCCGGCTCAGGTTGACGTCCACTGAGAGCACCTTCACCCCGCGCCGCTTGGCATCCTCCACCAGTACCGAGGGGTGGTAGAAGCCCATGGGCTGGTGGTTGAGCAGACCCACCAGGAAGGCGGGGTGGTGGTAGAGCCTGAGCCAGGCGGTCTCGTAGGCGGTGCGAGCGAAGGCCGCCGCGTGGCTGCGACAGAAACCGAACTCGGCGAACCCGCGCACCGCCTCGAAGAGCTCGGCCGCGACCTCTGCGGACACCTCATGGCGCGCGCAGCCCACCAGGAACCCCTGCTCCAGGGAGGCCATCTCCACCCGGGAGCGGTGGCGGTTCATGGCCCGGCGGAAGCGATCCGCCTCCCCGGCGCTGAAACCAGCCAGCTGCATAGCGATCTCCAGGATCTGTTCCTGGTAGAGAATCACCCCCATGGTGTCGCGCAGGATCGGCTCCAGCAGCGGGTGGAGGTAGGTCACCGGCTCACGTCCCTGGCGGCGGCGTAAGTAAGGGTGGACCGCCTTGCCCTGGATGGGGCCGGGGCGGATGAGGG
>PKXR01000204.1 GCA_003133485.1 Candidatus Dormiibacterota bacterium | reverse complement strand
ACTGCATGGCGCACTGCGGGTATGAGCCGTCCGCGGTGATCGCGAGCATGGGCTCGCTGCGCGAGTCGCTGCGCGCGCTGCGGAGCACCAGGTGATCGACGTCGACGCGCCGGGATTCGGCTTGCTCGGCGCGATCAGCGCCCCCGAGCAGATTCGAGCGCTCTCGACTGCCGAGCTGCAGGTCCTCGCGAAGGAGTTGCGCGAGTTCCTCGTCTCGAGCGTCGCCGTGACGGGCGGGCACCTCGGCTCCAACCTGGGCGCGGTCGAGCTCACGATCGCGCTCCACCGGGTCTTCGACTCGCCTTCTGACGTATTGCTGTTCGACACCGGCCACCAGGCCTACGTCCACAAGATCCTCACCGGCCGCAGCGACCAGTTCGCCACCCTGCGCCAGGCGGGTGGGCTCTCCGGCTATCCCAACCGGGCCGAGTCTCCCCACGACCTGGTCGAGAACAGCCACGCCTCCACTGGTCTGAGCTATGCCCTGGGGCTGGCCCAAGCCAAGCGCCGCCGAGGAGAGCCGGGCAAGGTGGTGGTGGTGGTGGGCGATGGCTCGCTCACCGGCGGCATGGCGTACGAGGCTCTCAACAACATCGGGGCGCTGCGGCCCGATCTCACCATCGTCCTGAACGACAACGGCCGTTCCTACGCCCCCACCGTGGGAGGGTTGGCCGACCACTTCGCTAGGCTCCGCCTGGACCCCCGCTACGAGGCCGCCAAGAGTGGCATCGGCGGCTTCCTCAGCGCGATCCCGGCGGTCGGCGAGCCGGCCCACGAGATGGCCCGACGACTCAAGACCGGGATGAAACAGCTGGTCGCGCCCCACGTCTTCTTCGAGGATCTGGGCATCAAGTACTCCGGCCCCATCGACGGTCATGACCTGCGCTCGATCGAGGGTGCCCTCAACCTGGCCAATCGGCTCCCGGGCCCCGTCGTGGTCCACGTAGTGACCGACAAGGGCCACGGCTTTGATATCGCGGAAGCCGACGAGGTCGACAAGTTCCACGGCCCCCCACCCTTCGACATCTCCACCGGCAAGCCCACCGGCCAGCGCCGGGTCAGCTACACCGATGTCTTCGAGGAGGTGCTCCTGCAGCTGGCCGAGGACGATCCCAAGTTGGTTGCGATCACCGCCGCCATGGCCTCTTCTACCGGGCTGCTCAAGTTCGCCGAGCGCTATCCGGACCGCTTCTACGACGTGGGGATCGCCGAGCAGCATGCGGTCACCTTTGCGGCTGGGCTGGCGATGGGAGGGCTGCACCCGGTGGTCTGCATCTACTCCACCTTCCTGCAGCGGGCCTTCGATCAGGTGATCTGCGACGTCGGGCTGCACAATCTGCCCGTCACCTTCATTCTCGATAGGGCCGGGGTGACCGGACCGGATGGCAGCTCCCACCACGGCATGTTCGACCTCAGCTACCTGCGGATGGTGCCCAACATGGTGGTGTCGACTCCCCGAGACGCTGCGGAGCTGGGTCGGCTGGTGGCGACCGCCGCCGCCCACGACGGTCCCTTCGCGATCCGGTACCCGAGGGGCCCCGTGGCCGAGAAGGTGATCGACGTACGGCCCTTGCCTAGCCTCACCTGGGAGATGATCCAGGACGGGGGCAGTGATGTCCTCATCTGCGCCTCGGGAAAGATGGTGGCCGTGGCGGAGAATGCCGNNGGCACCTGGGCCAGGGCCCACCGGGCGGTGGTCACCGTCGAGGACAACACGAGGCGCGGCGGCCTGGGCGCCTCAGTACTGGAGTTCCTGGCAGAGCAGGGAGTGGTGCGGCCGCTGCGTCAGGTGGCGCTCCCCGATCACTTCCTCCCCCACGGCGCGCAGGGCGAGCTCCTGGCCGAGTACGGGCTCACCGCCGAAGGAGTGGCCGAGGCGGCGGTGCTGGCGCTGGAAACATCCGGGGAAGCTCCTCAGAATCAGGCTCGGGCGGTTGGCTGAAGCGCCAACGGTGGAGGGGGATCCGAAGGACTCCCTGGTCGCCTTCCTGGCGGCAGTAGTCGCAGACCAGTTCCAAGCTCACCCTGCGTTTGCCCGGGCCATGGGTGACCACTCCGCGGACGGGTTAGTCCCCGCAGCCGGGGCCGCGGCGCAGCAGGCGCGAGTGTCCGAGCTGAAGCTGCTCCAGGAAGACGCTCAGGAGCTGAGCGCCGGTCCAGACCCCGACCGGCGCCTGGATCTGGACACTGCCAGGAGCGCCGTCGACTCGGAGTTGTTCAGCCTCCAGGTCCGACGTCGGGCCTTCGCGGACCCCACCAGCCTGCTCGACGAAGACTCCCCGTTGGACGTCGGAAGCTATCTGCTCCGGGAATACGCCCCCCTGTCGGAGCGCATCGGTGGCCTTTGCCGTCAGCTGGAGCAGGCCCGGGAGTGGACCGAGGAGGCACTCCGAGTGCTCGAGCCAGAGTTGGCGGCACCTCTGATCCAGCTGGCACTCCAGGGAGCGGATGGCCATCTCAACTTCCTGGAAACCGACGTGGCCCCCCTCGGAGCTGAAGTGGAAGACCCCGCGCTCCGCCGCCGGCTCGAAGCCGCAGTCAGCTCCGGCCAGAAGGCGCTCGCCCGAATCACCAAGGAGTTGGTGAAGCGCCGCCAGCGGGATGACCGCGAGGTCGCCCTGGGCCGTGAGGGGCTGCGGGCGATGCTTCTGGCCCAGGAGGGACTGGACCTCTCCATCTCGGATTTGCGCCAGGGAGCCGACGCCGAGCTGACCTCGCTCAGAGAGCAACGGGACCGGTTACTGGCGGACAGCTTTCATGGTCGCTCGATCGGGGAGGTCCGGCCCCAGCTGGAGCGGGACCACTTCACCAAGGAGACTCTCATCTCTGGAGCGTCCGGCCTGCTGGCCGAGCTCCGGCGATTCGTGGAAGAGCACGCCGAAGTGCCCCTTCCGGACGGGCCCGACTGCGAGGTGAGGCCGAGCCCCGGTTTCATGACCGCCTGGGTGAGCGCCGCCTACCAGGGAGTTGGGCCCCTGGAGAGCAGGCGCCTGCCATGCATCTACTACGTCACCACCCCGCAGGCAAGCTGGAGTGCGCGGGAGACTGACGAGTGGCTCCGCTACCTCAATCGGGGCACTTTGAAGAACACCAGTGTGCACGAGGTCTACCCCGGGCACCACGTGCAGTACCTCTACTCCCTGAGCATTCGCTCCGACGTGCGCCGCTTCTTCTGGACACCTGGGTTCGGCGAAGGGTGGGCCCACTACGCCGAGCTGCTCATGGTCGAGCGGGGGATGGCCGACGGCGAACCCCTGCTCCAGCTGGCCCAACTCGAGGACGCCCTTCTCCGTGCATGCCGGTATCGGACCACCGTGGGAATCCATGCCGAGGGCTGGCCGGTCGAGGAGGGGACCCAGCTCTTCGTCGACCGGATCGGCCTCGATGAGCACCCAGCCCGCCGAGAGGCCCTGCGCGCCACATTCGACCCTCTCTATCTCGTCTACACCATGGGAAAGCTGGAGATCCTCGGCTGGCGGGAGGAATGGCTGCGCTCCAACCGAGGTGACCTGCGCGCCTTTCACAGCCTCCTGCTCTCGGCTGGCAGCCCGCCGCTGGCGGCGCTGGGGCGGTGGCTGAACTCTCAATGAGCTGATGTCAGGACGGCAGCGGGCCCTGCTCGTCCTCGCCGGGGCCAACTGCCTCTGGGCCGGCTCCTACATCGCCGGCAAGGCAGCGCTCGCGACCTGGCCCTTCGCCAGCGTCAACATGGTCCGCTTCACCATCGCCGCCGTCATCCTGCTCCCGGTCCTGTGGACGGGGCGCCACAAACTCCCTAGGACCAAAGGGGACCGCTGGCGGCTCGTGGCCATGTGCTGCCTCGGCTTCGTGGGCAATAAGGCGCTCGAGTACTTGGGGCTCAGCCTCACCACCGCCAGCGACACCGCACTTCTGATCGCTGCCGAAGCCCTGGCCACCGTGCTACTGAGTGTGGCCTTCCTCAGCGAGCGGATCAGCCGGCTCGAGGCGGGGGGCCTGGTGCTGGGCGGGATTGGGGTGTACCTAGTGGTCGAGGGTGGTCTAAAAGCTCCCACTTTGCTCAGCGGCCATCAGAGCGTGGGCAACCTGCTGGTGGTGGCCTCTCTGATCCTGGAGGGTGGCTTCACTGTGATCGGCAAGACCGTCGTCGACCGCTACCCGCCTCTGGTGATCACCGCTGCCGTGGTCACTGGCAGCCTGGTGGCCTGGTGGCCCGCGGGCATCGCCGCCCTCTGGGTACGAGGCTGGCCGTCGCTCTCGATAGCCGGCTGGATCGGGATCGTCTACCTGGGCGCGGTCACCACCGCGCTGTGCTACTGGGCCTGGCTCTGGGGCCTTCGGAGGGTGATGCCCGGGGCAATGGCCCCGCTGCTATTCATCCAGCCTCTGCTCGGGACCGCCTTGGCCGTCTGGGTGAGAGGGGAGCACCCCTCGTTGCCGACCCTCTTCGGCGGCCTGCTCATTCTGCTGGGGGTCACCACCGTGGTGATCCGACGTGAGCCCGCCCCGGAAGCGCCGGCCGCCACCGCAGGTACCGCTTAGGCACCGGACCCAGTACGCTCGCGGACCAGGTCCGGACCGCGCGCTCCGCACCTGCGCTGACCGGGAACAGAAATCGGCGCGAGGTGCCTACCGGACTTAGCGATAGCTACGCCTCGCGGTGGTGCCGCGGGATAACGAGTAAATAACTCACGGATCCGTAGCTTCGGCAGTGACCGCGGATCGCAATATCACGAGGGGCTAAACCGCTCGCGATTTACTGTT
>PKXR01000200.1:245-4491 GCA_003133485.1 Candidatus Dormiibacterota bacterium | reverse complement strand
CTCCCGCGAGCCATCCCGGGATCCGTTGTCAACCACCGCTATCTCAGCAGGACGCAACTCCTGGGCCCGCAGCGATCCCAGCATGGCCTCGCAGTCGCGACGCCCGTTCCAGTTGACCGCGACCACCGCCACTGCGGGTGGGCCCGAATCACTTGTCGCGCTCACGGGCTGACCGTCGGACTGCGTCGCAGCGCATTGAGCAGCAGCAGCCAGCCCAGCCGCAGCAGAATACCCAACGCCACCAAGGGCGACCAGAGCGCGTTGGGACCGCGCAGATAGTGGATTCGGTAAAAGCGCCACATCGAACGGTGGAAGGCGACCAGCATCGGCAGCGCTTCCTGGCGCGAGCTCTGCCCCTTGCGATGGACCACTCGCGCCGAGGGCTCGTACCAAACGCTGTAACCCTGCTGGTGGATGCGCCAGCAGAGGTCGAGGTCTTCTCCGTACATGAAGAACCGCTGGTCGAACCCGCCCAGCTGGTCCCAGACCTCCCGGCGGATCAAGAGGCAGGCGCCACTCCCACTATCGATCTCCGTTGCCTGATCGACCGGGAGGTAAGTGAGGTTGTAAGAGCCGAAACGGGAGCTATCCGGGCGCAGCCGGCTCAACCCAGCCAGCCGCCAAAGCGCGGTCAGCGGGGTGGGGAAGCTCCGTCGGCAAGCGGCATCGAGACGGCCGTCGGGGCGGTCGATCCGTGGGGAGATCGCGCCGCGACGAGAGTTCTCGTTGAGCGCTTGCAGCATTACCGCCAGGGCATCCCCTACCAGTACGGCGTCCGGATTAAGCAACAAAAGTGCCTGCCCCGGAAGTTCCCGGGCAGCCAGGTCATTGGCCGCGGCGAATCCCAGGTTGTGCTCCAGCCGGAGCAGGCGCACCCGGGGAAAGCGCTCAGCTACCAGGTCGGCCGTCCCGTCGTCGGAGGCGTTGTCCACCACGGTGAGCTGGCCCTCTGGGAGCCCGGACTCCAGACCCGACCTCAAGGCCGTCTCGATTTCGCCGCGGGAGCGAAATGTGCAGGTGACCATCGCTACGTCGGAGAGCGCGACGGTTTCGCTCAAGGTGATTCCCGCGAGGCGAAGTAATCGGCCAAGGCGCCGCCACGCTCGGCCCGGACGTAGCCGCGGAGGCCCTGCTCCCAGGCGGGCAGCGCCACCATCCCCAGCTCGCGCCATCGACCGTTGTCCAGGACCGAGTAGCGCGGCCGCGGTGCCACTGCCCCCCATTCCGCCGTGGTGGTGGCCTGCACCTCCGCGTCGATGCCAACCTCGTGGAGGATTGCCTTGGCGAAGTGGAACCACGTAGTGGACCCGCTACCGGTCAGGTGGTAAAGACCAAAACTCACCCCTTCTAGGAGCAGACCGAGGGCAAGCGCCAGATCCCCAGTCCAAGTCGGGCACCCAATCTGGTCTGCCACCACCCGCAACTGGCCCCGACCTGCCGCGGCCCGGCAGATCGCCAACGGAAAGTTGGGGCCCGCCACCCCGTAGAGCCACGAAGTGCGGACCAGATACAGCGGACCACCCACCGAGAGGCACTCCAGCTCGCCCGCTCGCTTGCTCTCGGCGTAGACCCCTCGGGGTCCGGGGGTGTCCTGCTCAGACCACGGTCGGGCCGGCTCGGTCGGCGGCTGAGTGAAGACGAAGTCGGTGCTGACGTGGCAGAGAGCTATCCCGACTCGGGCGCAAGCGATGGCCACGTTCTTGGCTCCGTCACGGTTGATCGCGAAGGCCAACTCCGGCTCCGCCTCCGCCTGGTCTACCTTGGTGTAGGCGGCGCAGTTGACAACCCGCTGATAACCGCCTCCGGCGACTGCCGCGGCGACCGCCGGCTCATCGGTTATGTCGAGGGTGCGTCGGTCCAAGGCAGTGACCTCGTGAGCCCCTCGTCCCAGCGAACGAGTGAGCTCACGGCCCAGTTGGCCGCCGGCACCCAGGACCAGGATCCTCAAGCTGATCGCACCCTCAGAGGGCGGACGCGGAGCCGGCCAGGGGGTGGTAATTACGGCGGTAGAAATCGAGGAACTCCCCGGACTTGATAGGTGCCCACCAGTCTCGGTGCTCGTCATACCACTTCACAGTCCGGGCCATCCCATCCTCGAAGTCCACTACCGGGTGCCATCCAAGCCCTTGCGCCTTGTGGCTGTCGAGGGCATAGCGGCGGTCGTGGCCGGGACGGTCCCGCACCGGCTGGATCAAGGCGTCGGCCCCCCCGGTGAGCCGCAACACCGTCTGGGCGACCGTCATGCCACTGATCGGCTCCTCGCCCCGGCCCAGGTTGTAGGCCTCCCCCACCGCCCCGTGGGCCAGCACCGCGGCGATGCCCCGAGCATGGTCATCGACGTGCAGGTAGTCGCGGACCGCCATGCCGTCGCCGTAAATGGGCAGGGGCAGCTGATCCAGGGCCTGAGTGATGAAAAGTGGCACGATTTTCTCGGGATACTGATAGGGGCCGTAGGTATTTGAGCCGCGCGTCACCACCACCGGCAGGCCGTAGGTGGCGTGGTAAGCGAAGCACAGCAGGTCACCGCCTGCCTTGCTAGCCGAGTACGGCGAACGGGGCCGGATGGGGTCTGTCTCACGGGACCGCAGGGGCGACTCAACATCGCCGTAGACCTCATCGGTGGAAACTTGCAGGAACCTGGCATGCCCAGCCTGGCGCGCCGCCTCCAGCAACTGATGGGTCCCCAGGACATCGGTTCGGATGAACCCACTCGGATCCAGAATCGAACGATCCACGTGCGTTTCCGCGGCGAAATTGACGATGCAGTCCACCTCCGGCACCAGCCTGCCGACTAGCTCCGCATCGCAGATGTCCCCGTGCACAAAGCGGAAGCCGGCGTGGGCCTCGACCGCCTTCAGGTTGGCCAGGTTGCCCGCATAGGTGAGCTTGTCCAAGATGGTGACCGAGAAGCCCTCACCCTCACTCAGGAGCTGGCGCACGAAGGCGGAGCCGATGAAGCCGGCGCCGCCTGCCACCAGCAATCGGGGCGGAATGCCCCCGCCGACCGAAGGCAGCAGGGCACGTTCAGCCACTCAGATGTTCTCGATGGACCAGTCGAAGGCGATCCGGGGGTCGTTCCAGGGAATCCTGCCCTCGTCCGGCTTCTCCGCATCGTAGGGCTCGGTGACGTAGTAGCAGAGCAGCACGTCCTGGAGGTCGAGCACCTGGTACCCGTGAGCCACCAGCGGCGGAATCGCAATCATCTTGGGAGCGTTCTCGCCCGCGATGACCACTTGAGTGTTTCCCTTGCTCGGGGAGTCCGACCGCAGGTCGACCAGCACCACCCGAGCATTGCCCCTGACGATGTCCCAGTAGTCCCACTGCCGTCGATGCCAGTGGAACGCTTTGATCAGCTCTGGGGGATTGCCGCCCCGGGCGTAGGCCAAAGACCGCGACATCTGAGAGAAGCTTTGCTCCGGCATGAACGGGTGGCCCTGATCATCTCGGTCCCCGCGCTTCAACTGCTCCAGGAAATAGCCCCGCTGATCCGAGTGTACCTGGAAAGACTTGATCATGACCCCCTCGATGGGACCGCGCCGCTCCAGGGGCGGCACACCGCGCAGGGCGTCGAGCACAGATTCCATCTCCGAGGAGGTGGCTTGCCACGCCATCAGCCGACCGACCTCCCCAGATTCATGAGAGGCTAACGCGCGAGTGATCGCCCAGCATGAGCTTGTGGGCCTTGGGCCGGGTATCGCTCTTCTCGATGACTACGTCGCGCCCGATCAGTGAATCCTCGATCTTGCTGACCCCCCTGATGCTGGTGTTCTCCAAGACTATCGAATGCTCGATCTCACTGCCCTCCACCAGCACATGGTGGTAGAGGGCGGTGAAAGGGCCAACGAAGGAGTCGATCACTTTGGTGTTGGCGCCGACGATCGCCGGTCCCCGGATCGTGCTACCGACCACCTCACTCCCCTCCTCCAGGATCACCTTCCCCAATAGTTTGGAGTCCTCGCTGACCTGGCCGAGCCGGGTTTCCGGGAGCATCTCCAGGACCACCCGGTTGCACTCCAGCAGATCGTCCATCTTGCCGGTGTCGATCCACTGGCCGGTCACCACATGGGGAGTGACCCGGCGCCCGTGATCGATCTCCCACTGGATGGCGTCGGTGATCTCCAGCTCACCCCGGGACGACGGCTCGATCGCGTCGACCGCCTCCAGGATGCCGGCCTGGAACAGATAGACCCCGACGAGCACCAGGTTGGACAGCGGGGTCTTGGGCTTCTCCGTCAGCCGCACCACC
>PKXR01000200.1:0-156 GCA_003133485.1 Candidatus Dormiibacterota bacterium | reverse complement strand
CTGGGAGATGTACTCCACCCGAGCCCCGAACCGAGATCCGTCGCCGACCGCCTGGCGGACCTCCTCCGCAGTGTCTCCGACCACAATCCCGATCTCGCTCACGCCCGCCTCCACCAGCGCCTCGAGGCCATAGAAAAGGATCGGCTTGTTGGCGAT
>PKXR01000088.1 GCA_003133485.1 Candidatus Dormiibacterota bacterium | reverse complement strand
CAGCGCCAGCCGGGGCAGGCTGGAGCCCAAAAAGGCGATCGGGGCGCGACCCAAGGCGAAGGCCGCGAACCGCAGGTTGGCGACCCCCAGCACCCCTCCGGCGAACGCCAGACCCGCCCCCTCAACCCCGGCAATCCAGTAGGCAACAACAACCACCACAATCACGGCGCCAATGGCCGCAATCCAGGCAGAGCGCACGGCGCCGGCCAGTTCGTCAGCCTCTACCACCGTCGCCCTACCGCCCCCGGAAAGGCGCGAGCCCGCGGTACACCGCCAAACTTCCTCCCACCAATCCGAGCGCCAGACCGACCAAGGTCAGGAGCGGGAGCGTGCGAAAGTGCTGGTCCAACAGAACCCCGGCCACGACCCCACTTCCGACCGTGATCGAGAAGACTCCTACCAACGCGAGGGCGTCACCGGCCCCCGGCACTTTCCTGGGCCGCCGCGGATCGCCCTCGGAGGACAATTCGGCGGGATCTTATCACGGCCACCCAGCGGCAGACGTCGAAAGAGCGTGATGTCCGGGAGGGCCACTTCCGACCCCACCACCAGACCGCCGCCCATCGGTTCGTAAACTGCCCCGGTGGAGATCGGAATCGACGCCAGCCGAGCCTTTCAACCGCAGCCCACCGGCATAGGTGTCTACGCCACCCAGGTCATCTCCCGCCTCGTCGGTGCAACCCCGGCGCCGCTGCGCCTCTACCTCAATCGGCGCAACCCGCCCGAGAGCGCTCCAGAGTTGCCACTCGGGTCGGAGTGGCGGTGCCTCCCGCTATCGCGGGGCTGGACCGCCTTCCGCCTCCGCTGGGAGCTCCAGCGGAATGCTCCAACCCTGCTCTGGGTACCCGCCTTCAGGCTGCCACCAGGGCGGCTTCCCCGCTCGGTCGTGACTGTCCACGGCGTCGAGCACCGCTTCGCGCCGCTCGCCTACCCGGGCAGACAGGCGGACGCGGTCGAGTCATTTGTGGTGGACACGCTCCGGCGAGCGGCGCGGGTGATCACCCCGTCGGAGACGACCAAGGCCGACCTAGTCCACCTGTATCAGGCCGACCCCAACTTGATAACGGTCATCCCTCACGGGTTCGCCGCCGAGCTTCGGCCGATCGCCCAAGACCGCCGGGAGTCCCTCCTCCAGGAACTGGGCATTCCCCTCCCCTACTTCCTGGTGGTGGGAGCGCACCACCCTCGCAAGAACGTCCATTTCCTGATCGAGCAGTTCGCGGAAGCCTTTCCGAACTCCGCCTTCTCCGGGGTGCGGCTGGTGATCACTAACGCCGAACGCGAGATCGGTCAAACGCTGCTCGCCCGAGCCGCGAGATTGAACCTAGGTGGAAGGGTCACCGTGTTGAATCACGTGTCGGGGGAAATGCTGGCCGCCCTCTACAGCGGGGCGGTCGCCGCCTGCGTGCCCTCGCTCTACGAGGGCTTCGGCCTCCCGGCCCTGGAGGCGATGGCCTGCGGGGCCCCAGTGCTGGCCAACGACGTGGGCGGGGTTCAGGAGGTCGCGGAAGGAGCGGCTCTCTTAGTGTCGTTGGATGACCCCGCTGGCTGGGTGGAGGGATTGCGCCGACTCTTCCAGGAGCCCCAACTGCGCGAACATCTCCAAGCGCTGGGCCTGACCCGGTCCAGCCGCTTCACCTGGGACCGCTCCGCCCAGGCGCATGCCACGCTACTGGAACGAGAACTCCAGTTGGCCGCTCGGACTACGCCTCGGGCGTAGGCCAGGCCTGAGCCTCGCCAGTGGCCGAAAGGCTCACTAGAGCGTCCGGCGCGAGTTCTACCAGGCCCTGAATCCTCACCCGGATGACCCCCTGCAAGAGCGGCGTTTCGCTGGCCACCTCGACCACGCTGTCGTGGCCGTGAAACTCCGAATGAAGGACTCGCCCCAGCGCTCCCCCGGCAGATGCCGGCGAGATCACGATCTGCTCGGGACGCAGCAGGACGACCACCTGCCCCGCCAACCGCCCACTGGCATAGCCAGGCTGGCGCACCGAGAGGACCCCCAGGGGAGTCCGTACCAACTTTCCCTCCAGGTTGCCATCGACTAGATTGGCATCACCGAGAAAGCGGGCCATTTCCAGGTCGACTGGATCAGCGTAGAGCTGTCGGGGGGTACCGAATTGCGCCACTCGGCCGGCCCGGAGCACCGCCACCTGGTCCGCGACGGAGAGGGCCTCCTCCTGGTCGTGTGTGACGAGGACGGTGGTGATCCCCGTCTCGGCCAGGATCCCCCGAACCTCCTCGCGGACGCTGGCACGGAGGCTGGGATCTAGGGCCGAGAAGGGCTCATCCAGCAAGAGGAGCTGCGGATCGATGGCTAGGGCCCGCGCCAGCGCCACGCGCTGCTGCTGGCCACCGGAGAGCTCGTGGGGATACCGACCACCCAGCCCGGCCAGTCCGACCATCTCCAGAAGCCCCGAGACCCGCTCGCCCCGCCTCGCCTGGCGGGAGATCCCGAAGCCGACGTTCTGGTCCACCGTCAGATGGGGAAATAGCGATGCCTCTTGGGGCACGTAGCCCACCCGACGGCTCTCCGGGCGGACGAAGCGCCGCCCGTCGTCGNNAGCAGAGTGGTCTTGCCGCTTCCAGACGGACCCAGGATGGCCGTCAGAGACCCCCGCTCGACCTCCAAGTCGAGGCTCCGCAGCACTGCCGTGTCGCGAAAGGCCTTATAGAGGTCAGCGATGCTGATCGCCTTCACGACAGATCTCCGGTGCGAGACGGTCGGCGATCGAACCAACGACCGAGCAGGATTCCGGGGAGAATCGAGATGGCGATCATGGCG
>PKXR01000165.1 GCA_003133485.1 Candidatus Dormiibacterota bacterium | reverse complement strand
TCGCCGATGCCCTCGACATAGCTGACCACCTCGTCGCCCGGGGCGAGCCAGCGCTGCGGGTCCCGGCCCATCCCGACGCCCGCGGGAGTGCCGGTGAAGATGATGTCGCCGGGCAGCAGCGTGACCACGGCGGACAGCTTGGCGATGAGCTGCGGCACGGAGATGATCAGGTAGCTGGTCCTCGCCTGCTGCATCTGGTCGCCGTTAACCGAGCAGCCCAGCTCAAGGTCATCGGGATTCGCGAACTCATCAACGGTGACCAGCCAGGGGCCTAGCCCACTGGCGAAGTCCTTGGACTTGGCCGGTCCCAGCCGCACCCGCATCTCGTCCGCCTGGATGTCGCGCGCCGAGAAGTCACAAAAGACGGCGTATCCGGCGATCGCCTGGGAGGCCGCCTCGACACTGAGGTCCCGGCCTCCGGAGAGGAGCACGCAGGCCACCTCCAGCTCATAGTCGAGGGCGTCGGTGTAGGCGGGCCAAGGCACCTCTGCGCCCGGGGCCAGCAGGGTCGCCGGGTTGCCCTTGTAGTAGACAGGCCGGCGGTACCACGGCTCGGGGATCGGTTCGCCGCGACCTTTGGCCCCGGCCGCCACATGCTCCTCGAAGGCGTAGAAGTCGCGGAGCAAGGGCGGCCGCAGCAGCGGCAGCCGCTCCACCTCGTCGGGCCGGTAGCGCAATCGGCAGCCGGACGGCGCGAGCTGGCTCGGGAGCTGCTCGGAGGTCCGTTCCACCGCCTCCCGCGCCATCTCCAAAGCCCGATGGCCACCGCGCAAAAGTGTGGTCAAGTCAGGGGGAAAGGTCGCCTGGGCCCACCGGACCGGGTCCCCCGAGCCCTGGTTCGCCCACCAGAGCTCTCCCGCGGCGGTGACATCCACCAGCCGGGGGGCGCCCGACTGGGAGTCCTTGACCTCTGCCACCACCCGCGGAGTCAGACCCAGCGGACCCCCAATCCCGACCGTAGCGAGGCGCATATCAGCTCCTCAGTCGTCGATCTGGGGCATCCAGGACTCGGCATACTCCAGGATCTCCGACTGCTCGGCGCCGGCCAAGGGGTGCAGGGGATGCACCGCGTCGATCATGACCGCCACCTCGTCGTGATGGGTCTTGGTCTGGTGGCGGTCCCGCTGCACCGCCTTGGGCTGCGGCCCGTGGTGGATTCCCTGGGGGTGCCAGGTCATCATGCCGGCATCGATTCCGGCCCGGCTCATGAACTGGCCGGCGTGGTAGAAGAGCACCTCGTCGTAGTCGATGTTGCGGTGGTAGAAGGGAAGCCGCACCGCTCCCTCATCGTCGATGCCTTCGATCCGGCGAGGGGTGAAGGTGCAGAGGACAAAGCCGGAGGTCTTGAGCGTGGTGTGCACCGAGGGGGGTAGGTGGAACCGGCCCGAGGTGACCGGCCGGATGTCTCGCACATTGAGCGCGAACGCGCTGAGGTCGCCCTTCCACCCCACCGTATCGATCGGGTCGAATGGGTAGAAGACCCTGGTCCACTGCCCTTCGCGCTCGATCACCAGCTCCCATTCTCCTGCCGCGTTGGGAGCCCCCCCTTGCAGGGGCAGCTCGGGCAGGCGCAGCACGGCCCGGTCGTAGGGAGAGTGCTGCCCCATCCGGTCGGCCGGCGGGAGCTCCGGCATCTCGCTGGCGACGATTACCAGAAGGAAGCTTTCCTCCCCTTTGGGAAAGATGCGGTGGGTGGTCCCCCTAGGCAGGACGATGTAGTCACCCTGCTCGTAGTCGAGGCGACCGAAGTCGGTCCGCATCTCCCCCTCGCCGCGGTGGACGAAGTAGATGAGGTCGGCGTCGGCGTTGAGCATCCGGGGCCGGAGAAGGTGTCGCCCGTGCCGGCGCCCCCGCACCACTCCTCGATCATCCAGTCGTTGTAGGCCTGCACGCANNCCGAAGGTCCTCGTTGCCCAGGACCGGAGTCAGCGCGGCCCGGGGGTCCTCGGCATCGGCGGCCTCCACCCGGCGGAGGTCATACGCTCTGGGCCGCAACGGCCCCTCGATCCGCAGCCACTCGGTCGGGGCGTGCGCGTGGTACAGGTGCGAGGCCGGGCCAAAGAACCCCTGCCGGCCGAACTCCTCCTCATAGGTGCCCTCGGGCAGGTCACAGTGCGCCTGGCGGCTGAACCGCCCCCGGGACTGTGGGAACATTGAACTCAACCTCTGGAAAAGCTGATCACGGTCTTGATGTCATCGGGATGGCGACTGAAGGCGCCGGCGAACTGCTCAGCCGGCACTCGCCGTGTGACGATTTGCTCCAGCACCCCGGGCCACTTCCGAACTGCCGCCCCCAGCATCCGGGCCGCCGCCTCGAAGTGGCGGCGGTTAGCATTGACGGTACCGAAGACCAGCTTGTTACCGAGCACCATGTCCAGGTTCAAAGAGTCGGCGTCGACGGTGACCGTGCGCATTCCGGCGGTCACCGAGCTGAGGCAGCAGACTCCGTTGTGACCGGTGGCGGCGATGGCGTCCATGGCCACGGAAGAGGCTCCGGTCGCTTCGAAGATTAGATCGATGTGGCCCAGCTCCGTGGCCAGCCCGGCCACCGGGTGCTGATCGGCGTCGAGCAGGGTTGCCCCCACCGCCTTGGCCACCATGAAGGCGGGCGAGTCGGGGTCGGCCTTGGCAACCAGGCTGACCTCCAGGTCGCGCAGCCTTAGGAAGATTGCCGCCAGCAGCCCGACGGCCCCGGCGCCGCAGACCAACGCTTGCTTGGGATCCCAGGGCATCCGGCCCCGCTGAATGCTGAAAGCCTGGATCAGACCCTTCTCGACGATGCTGCTGGGCTCCATCAGGACCCCCACCTTGGTGAGTGTCGATGGGAGCGGGATCAGATAGTCGCCCGACTCGACGTAGCGCTCGGCCATGTAGCCGTCCCGACCCTTGATCCCTCTTTCGGTGTAGTTGCCGGTCAGGCAGTCGTCGCTCTGGCCGGCGGCGCATGGAGGACAGCGCTCGGGACAGGGCCGCCGTACGGTCGCTACCACCAACTGGCCCTTCTGCAGGTCGACCCCCTCGGGAGCGGACACCACCCGGCCCAGGTTCTCATGGCCCAGCACCAGGCTGTCTCGGCCCGCGGGAGGGGCGCCGTATCCGTCGTTGGCGATCTCCAAGTCGGTACCACAGACGCCGACCTCGACCACCGCAACCTCAACCGCCGCGGCCGGCTTGCCGTCCGCGCCGTCGACCATCCCGGTGCCCGATGGCTCCGAGATCGCTCCGAGCCGGACACTGCCCTTCTTTCCGGGGGTGGTGACGATGGCCTTCATGGGCTGCCTCCTGGCCGTGGCTGCAGATCAGCGCAAGCCTATCGCTATTGGTCTGGAAGGAGTGTGATGCCCCTCAGGTTGAGCGGTCGCCGAATGGCGAANNGTGACCAGCAGCCGGTCAAAGGCCCGGTTCAAGATGGCGATCGCGGCCGCCACCGGGATCGCCACACCGAACGCCACCAGCAGGAAGGTCATGGAGCCCTCGTAGGCACCGATGCCGCCGGGCAGGAGGCTGATCCCGCCCGCCAGGTGGGCCACGGCGTACACGAAGGCCGCTTGGTACAGCCCCAAGTCCACCCCCACGCTCCGGACCGTGAAGTAGAACATGGCAATGGCGATCACCGCCGCAACAGGACCCAGCA
>PKXR01000033.1 GCA_003133485.1 Candidatus Dormiibacterota bacterium | reverse complement strand
GGACCGTAGTCCGTCGCGATCTGACGGCAGAGCGCCTCGATGGCGGCCCCGGCGACGGAGAAGCTGCCCTGGTGGGCAAGCGGCCGGCGACAGGCGCTGGCGGTGAGCCCGAGGACGACGCCGGTGTGGCGCGCCGCCATCCGTCGCGCGGCTCCGACACCGGTGAGGTAGTTGGTGCGCATCCCATCAGCGATACCCCTGACGAAGTCGTCGACGGGGATCTCGTGAAGCGGTCCGCCGAGGATGTAGGCGACGCTGATCGCGTTGAACGAGATGTCGATGCCTCCGTGTTCGGCGACGACCCCGTCGAGGTGCGCCTCGACCTCGCTCTCGACGAGCGCGTCGATCTGGGCGACCTGCGCGCTGAGACCGCGCTCGGTGAGTGGCTTAACGACCCGCTCGAGCGACGACGGCGAGCGCCCCGCAACGATGACGTGCGCCCCCTGCTCGGCGAACGCCTGCGCGACCGCGCCGCCGATCGCGCCGCCACCTCCGTACACGACCGCGGTCCTGCCGTTCAGCAGCACGTCCGACCCTCCGCTCAACCCAGCGCTGCCGGGATGATAGTCGCCTCATCCTCCCGCGCGCCGTGCGGACCCCGGCGGCGCCGAGGACGGGCGGACCGGCCTCTAGCTGAGATCAGTGGAGCGGGAGACGGGGGTCGAACCCGCGACCTTCTCCTTGGCAAGTATTTCGAGCTTAGCGCTGGGCGGCTGAGTTCAGCGAGGTCAGGATACCTGATCCACTTATATGGCAGTTATATGGCACCAATAGACTTGACTCACGCCAGCCCGAAGCCCTAGCCTGGGGGGGCCGTGATCTCCGCCGCCGCTGTCGATCGATGGTTGGGCTGTTTGAGTCGTACGAGGCCGTGAGGAAGCTCCTCACCGCCACGTGGCTGGATCTCACCGACTTGCTGGTGTCCATTAGGGAACTCGAGGGTGACGATCTGCTCCGTGAGACCTTTAGGCAGCACGTTAGCAAGGTTGGGGTGGCTTTTGGAGCCCACGCGGAAGGTCTTGGCCTCACCCTCACTGCGGTCACGCTACGCAAGATGGCTGCACTCAGCGACAAGTCGAATGCAACAGTCGCCGATCTTCGCCGCTTGGCTGAGGAACTCGATGGCCGGCTGCGGGACGAAATGGAGGCTGGGGAATATCTGGCTCTCACCCAGGCAGAGGCAGAGCTTTTCAACAGCACCGATCCGTTCGGCGGCAATGTCATCGCCAGTTTTCCCTCGGCTCAGTTCGACATAGAGGAGGCGGCAAAGTGTCTCGCCCTAGACCGAGGGACTGCTGCTGTCTTTCATCTCATGCGTGCCATGGAGGTGGGCTTGAGGCAACTGGGCCGGTCACTAGGCGACCCGTCACTGGACCCGGCCGGGAACCCTAACTGGGAACGGATACTGCGTAGGTGTCGTATCGAGCTAGCTAAGCCCCTAAAGGAGCGTTCGCCAGAATGGCAAGCGGATGAGCAGTTTTACTCGGCGGCGGCGGAGCGGCTGCGAGTGGCTCGCCCTTCGGTCATGAACCCCACGGTCCATCCTGGGGCCATGTACGACCCCAGCCGCGCCGCAGACGTCTGGTCGAGCGTGGGGGCTTTTATGCGTCAGTTGGCCGAGAAGCTGCACGAACAGGGCGACTAGGCTGCGGAGCGTGGCCCTGGTGATGCCGAAGGCTGATCGCGGCGCTGGCGCTTCTCGCGCTCGTAGGTGGCCTTCTGCTCCGCGATCTCTTCAGCCGGAACCGCCAGAAGGGTCTTCACAAAGCGGCTGAGGGTCGCTGGGGGCTTGGGTGCCTTGGGCGTTCGGGGCTTAGCGGCCACGAGTTCCAGTTTAGACTCCTGGTCGTGCCATGGGAGGAATGGGCGGCCATTGGAGCACTTGCCACGGCATGCTTCACCGGAGGGACTGTCATCATCTCCTACCTCGGGCACAGGCAGTCGCAGGCCGTCTCGGGTTTTCGTAATCCGATCAAGGTCGGGTCGCCAAAGTCGGTTGGCACTTTCGGGCCGACTTGGGCTGTCCATCGCCGGATGAACGAATTCCCGAATAGGACCCTTGCGATCACGCTGTACCTGTTCAATCGATCTGGGGCGACGCAAATCCTGGTCTTGGACGGACCCAACTGCCGCCTATTGAAACCTGCCCATGCTGGGGCGGTGGAGTTCCCTGAGCGCAAGCTTGAATTTGAGCCGTTTACGGGCGGCAATGTACAGATCAAGCTGATCTGTGCCGAGCCGTGGGGCGGCGCCCCACATGGCCGCATCCTGCTGGCGGCGACAACCCATAGCGGTCAGCGGATACGTAAGAAGGTTCGGGTTGATTTTCGGCTAGCTCCGGCGCTGAGTGCCTTCGGCACGACGCTCTGAGGCGCCTGCTTCCACGCGGTCACTCCGAGGCGCCCCTACGCCCTGGCAATGACGACAGCGCAGGCCAAAGCCACCAACCCGACCTATCCCACCACGTCCAGCCACGCCGAGATATCGCCTAGGGGATTGCGCATATGCAGACGGATGAACCGACACGACTTGCAGACGGCCATAGCCGCGCCCACGTCGGCGCGCTCGGCACCGGCCATAGCGGCAAAGGTGATCGGACTCAGGACGATGTGCCAGTCATCGATGCCACATATCGGGCATGGCTGGCTTCGGATGCGTTCGCTAAGGCCGTTGAAGAAATCCTTGACCGGCACATCTTCGTCGGCGGTCCCTTGCGTCCCTTCTGACTCAGACATCGGTAGTCCCCCGTGTAGGGCGTCCCCGCCTCTTACTAGCAGGGAATTGCCGTTTGCCCGGTCAGGTCGCGGTAGGTCAGCCGCCTACCGGGAACCTGACCGAGTACCTTCTGGAACCGGACTGAATCGCTGTCCTTGCGAGTATTGAACCTTAGGGCTTGCTCATCGACATAGGAATCAAGGTGCTTGGCATCGACCGAGATGTAGGTGCCCTTGAGGGTGCGCTTGAGGCAGCTCCAGAAGTTCTCAACCGCGTTGGTTGTGACGTCCCCGCGACCGAACCCCTCGGCGTGGTTGATGACCGCGTGGGGGAACTCCTGGCCCAAGGTGTTGTAGGAGTACATGGCGTCGGTCATCATTCGGGTGCCGGGCGCAACGTTCTCCCGGATCTTCGGGAGCAGGGTCGCCCGCTTCACGTTGGGCACCACCATCGCCCTGGCCTCGCCTTCCCGCTCGACCATGCCCATCACGATGGTCTTGCCGACTTGGGGTCCGAGCGCCTTCCGTCCGGTCACGTGCCCGGTGTGATAGCCGCGAGTCCGACCACCAACGTAGGTTTCGTCGGCCTCAACGGTGCCTGACAGACGACGGTGGGTAGGAGTAGCCATCGCCAAGCGGATTCGGTGGAGCATGAACCACGCGGACTTCTGCGACACACCCAGCGAGCGGTGGAGTTCATAAGAGCTTATGCCGTTCTTGGCGCTGGTGATTAGCCACATGGCGGGGAGCCACTTGTCAAAGCCGATGGGTGAGTCCTCAAAGATGGTTCCGACCTTGATCGAGAACTGCTGACGGGGATGCTTGACCTTGCAGCGCCACAGCCTACGAGTGGCGATGAAGTGAACCTCCTGGCAGCCGCAAGTCGGACAGGTGACCTTCCGGTCGGGCCAGCGCAGACCGACCAAGTAGTCCAAGCAAACGTCCGGGTCCGCGAAGTACCGGATGGCTCCCAGAAGGGCGTTGGCCCGCTCTCGCTTCATGTCTGTAGTATGGCACAAAGTGTGAGTCAAGTATATTATTGCCCAAGACTGGACGCTGGATAATCCGTATCGGAGCATAGTCCTGTTTCGGGAATCGGCTCAGTGTCCTGCATGCCGAACCGGTGCAAGCGAGCCTCAAGGATCACACGACAATCTGATATCGACCTGTCACCGAGTCACCCTGATGGGTGATATCGAGCGCTGGACTGCCTATCGCGGGTCGGTAGACCGAAGCGACCATCACCGTCGCTTTGCCCCGGCTCACGAAGAAGGGGCCAGCGGCGGTTACGCAGCGCCAATGAAACAGATCGTTACGAGCATGCTTACGAGAATGTTTGAAGGAACACGACAATCCCTGCATTCAGCCGATCTCACTTTGGTTGTGCTCACCGAATCCCTGTGGTTGCGGTAACAGTCCAACTTGGACTATCGTACTCGCTGGATGTCGAGCACGAGCAGCAGCGATCCTAAGTCTGACCTTCACGATTACCTACAGGAGGGCCGTGAGGCCCTGCTCTGGAAGCTCGACGGGCTCTCTGAGTCCGACATTCGACGCCCAATTGTGCCGACCGGCACGAACCTGCTGGGCCTGATCAAGCACGTAGCGAGCCTCGAGCTGGGGTACCTCGGCGACACCTTTGGCCGGCCCTCGGGGGAGCCGCTACCCTGGCTCGACGCCGACGCCGAACCGAACGCTGACTTGTGGGCCACAGCAGATGAGTCCCGAGAGCAGATCGTCGAGCTGTACCGGCGGGCATGGACGCACTCGGATGCCACCATCGACGCGATGGCGCTCGACGCCATCGGTCACGTGT
>PKXR01000004.1:2391-2905 GCA_003133485.1 Candidatus Dormiibacterota bacterium | reverse complement strand
CGAGTTGGGGGCGGAGGGGATTATTCAGCCGGGCGACACCTACAGTCAAGGCAGCACCTGCACCAAACGAACCTCTCTGCGAAGGCTTGCCCATTCTGGTCTAAGTCCCGCGAACTGGCACGGTTGTGATGCAGGCAGAGCTCAGCTTACGGCAGGTCAAAACCCCTCCCATTGGAATATGCACCGGCTATGTATCTCAGAGGCTGACTCCTCCGGTGACGAACAGGGCGATCGCCGCGATGGCCATCAATATTGCAGTGGCCCATCCGAGGACCTTGGCGACTCTCCCATTCACATAGTCGCCCATAAGGCGATGGCTCCCTGCGATCAACATGACCACGATCAGGAAGGGAGCAGCTGCCACTCCATTGATCACGGCTACCAGGATGAGCAGCTTGATCGCGTTGACATGGAGAAGGCTCAGAGCTGTTCCTCCGAGCGTTCCGATGGCGACAAGTCCGTAGAAGATCGGGGCCTTGCGTACCGACCGGGAGAAGCCCCACTCCTTGCCGAG
>PKXR01000004.1:0-2362 GCA_003133485.1 Candidatus Dormiibacterota bacterium | reverse complement strand
GTGGCCACGATGATGGCGAACATGACCAGGTTGGAAAAAGTCATGCCAGTCACCACGTCGAGCCTGCTGGTACCTTGCTTACGGCGCGCCCGGGCGGATGTCCGGCGCCTTAGAGGAAGGGCCTTCGCGCCACCCTCTGCTTCCTCACGCATCTCCTCGAGTCGGTGAGCGTTCTGCCAGAAGAAGAGGTAAGGTGAAATAGTTGTGCCAAGGGTGGCGACCAACAGGGCCAGATAGATCTTGCTCCACTGGAAATGCGGTATGAAAGTGTGTGCAACGACGCTGCCCCACTGGTGAGTAACCAGAATCGCCACCACCAGATAGCTCAGAAGCGCGGCGCACAGCACTTTGAAGACGAGTGCGATTCGAGCGAATGACCCCAATACCAGCAGCATGGTGATGATCCCTCCTGCGACCAGTGCCCAGACGGCAGTCGGGCCGGCGTGGAGGAGCTGCATCCCGCTACCAATTGCCACAAGGTCGGCGGCAATATTTAGGGCGTTGGCCACGAGCAGGGCGACGAGCAGGGCACCGAGGATGACGTGACCCGCCCGCTCAAAGCGTTTGACGGCAAGTTCTCCGAGACTGGTGCCGGTGGCAAGTGCGGTGCGGTCACAGATCTCTTGGACACCGACCATGAGGGGCAGCGTTAGGAGCGCGGTCCACAGAAAGGCGAGGCCAAACCGGGCGCCGACCTGGGAGTAGGTGGCGATTCCAGACGGATCGTCGTCCGAAGCCCCGGTAATAAGTCCGGGTCCCATAGCCCGAAGGTATTGACGCCACACAGGGCCGGTCGATTCCCTGGTGAGATCTAGTTCGGATTTCCGCGGAGCTGGGTGCGCCACGTCGTCGGCGTCCGACTCCGGTGGGGACTTCCGTCTCTTCGAGGCCATCTAGGGAGTCACCGCTGGACGACCGCTCCCGAATTCTGTGCGGATCTCACGGAAAGGGCAGAGCGCTGTAACAAGGAGGTCCCATCATCACGGCAGCATCAGTCGCGCGGAGGGGGCCGTTGGGCCACGGCTTTGCCGGTTCTCTCAGAATGGTCATCACTCATGGCGCCAACCGCAACACTGACTCCCTTACTGGGTCTGACGCGGATCGTTCTCGACCGGGGTGACCATCATCCGGCGTGAGTCTACATATCCCACATAGCCTGACGTGTCGTCCGCGCGGCGACCTTGGTCTTGGTGAGTTCGACCAAGCAGTACAAAAACGACGTAGGCGCCGGTATCTGGTCGCGCGAGATAATGAAGTCACGAAGAGGCGGTCTCGAAGTATGCGAATGTCTTACTTGGACTCCCCGCGAAACTCCATCGCGCCACGCCTAAAATCTGCATCGTCCCCACCGTTCGCTAGAACTACAGCCGCCTGCGGTCTTCGCAGCGGCCTTCAACACCTAGAAACTCTGCCCGCTCTGGACTGACAAACGTGGTCCCCTCACAGGCAGACAAGCCCGAGTTGGCGATCCTGGCCAACCCGGAGGCGTGATATGTGGGCACGCCTGAGAGGATGGGCGCGGAGAATTACGCCGACTTCCGCGAGCAACCAGCAACCCGGCCACTGTACACGCGATGCTTGAAGACTACCGCGCTGGTCTGGGCGTGGACCGAGCGGCCGACGAAACTGACCGGGCCCAGGGCTGCCGGATCGCCTGCCCGACCCTAGTGCTGTGGTCCACTCGCGATGACATGGAGGAATCGCACGGTGATGTCCTCCCCGTTTGGCGCCCATAGACTTCGATTCTCAACGGCGGCCCTATCGAGAGCGGGCACCATATGGCTGAGGACGCTGCCGAGCAGCTGGTCTCCGAACTGATCACCGCCTTTCGAGCTGGCCCCTACTAACCCTGTCCGCTGAAGGAGGCGCCCAGTCGGCTTCGCACCGGCGCCCGTGCAGTCGGGATGCGGTCGGAAGTAGGCACCTCCGGTCGCCGGAAGGTCGCTCCACGGCAGAGCAGATCCGGTGGGCTTGGGCAGTTGGTGGCGATAACCGGTTCGATCTAACAGCCAGTTTAACCGACTTCAAGCGGGGTGCTGACCGGCCGCGCCTAAACAGCGATTGCTTCCCGAGCAGTAGGTCGCGGGTTCAAGACCCGTCTCCCGCTCAAGTANNCTCCTCGTCGGACAGGAGGCCCTCCATAATCCGCCGGGAGGTGGGGTCACCGTCGCCCAGCCAGCGGATTATCTCCTGGTAGCTGGCCACCGCGATCCGCTCCGCTACTAGGTCCTCCTCGATCATTTCCGCCAGCGTCCGACCCTCTGTGTACTCGGTGTGACTGCGCTTGGCCAGTACGTTGGGGTTGAGGTCGGGCTCCCCTCCGAGCTGGACAATCCGCTTCGCTGCCCGGTCGGCGTGGTCC
>PKXR01000115.1:1482-2916 GCA_003133485.1 Candidatus Dormiibacterota bacterium | reverse complement strand
CGTCGCCGGTGAAGGGCTTGATGAGGAACTCCCGAGCACCCGACTGCATGGCCCGACGCAGGTAATCCCGCTCCCCCTGTACGGACATGATCACCACCGGAGAGTTA
Organism: Candidatus Dormiibacterota bacterium; assembly: GCA_003133485.1. The sequence continues at coordinate 2,809 of PKXR01000115.1, read as the reverse complement.
GGCGACTCCACCGCCAGCGTCTCGGTCGCGGCGATCCCGTCCATCCCCGGCATGTTGACATCCATCAGCACCACGTGCGGGGAAAGCTGCCGGGTCACGTCGATGCCTGTCTGGCCATCTCCCGCGGTCCCGACGACCTCGATGTCCTCCTCGAAGGNNTCGACCACCACCACGCGGATCACCGTCTTCACCGCCAAAGTGTTGCCCACGACCTACTGGCTACGCCCGGTGTCCGCTCGTCCCTCAGGATCCGGGGTTGAAGCCAAAGAGATTCTGCAGCATCTGCGAGCTACCGGAGTTGTTGCCGGCCAACGCCGACGAGCTGTTCGCAGTTGTCGACCCGCAGTACAGGACCGCCTGATCGGAAGCCAGCTCATTCTGCGCCTCGATCAGCGCGAACTGATCTTGAGCCAGGGTGGCCGAGTCCGATAGCACCTGGGCCTTGGCAGCCTGGACGGCCGAGCCGTTGCCCGACAGGCTCTGGAGCGAGGTGTTGTCCTTGTTGTACAGCTTGTGCTCGCTGTTGTAGGTGGTGGTCGCAGCGGTCACCCCCTGCTGCGCCGTTTGCAGGTCTTCTTGGATGATCGGGTTCACCGAGCTCCCAGCCACGCAGGCCTGGGTGTACTCGTCGGCGGGCGTCGAGGTGATCGGAACGTAGCCGTGACCGTAGTCCGCGGTGGACCGCAGGGCNNGTGTAGATGGAGCCGTCGTGGACCATCTCGGTGACGCCGAGGGCCTGGCTCCGGGTCAACTGGAGGACGATTAGTCCGCCGCTCGAGGAACTACTGGACGCCCCCGTGGTGGTCGAGGGCGCCCCAATGCTGATTACCGGGAGGTCCTCGAAAGTGAACGCCGTATTTCCGTTGGTGTCGACACCAATGATGTCGATCCGGTCGCCCACCTGGAGGTAGCCGGCGACTGCTTCCTGGGAAGTGATCGGGATGGCTACCGCCACCTCACCGGCCGGCAGATTGAGGTTGCCGAAGGTTGGTGATTGGGTCGCCTTATTCACGGAAATCAAGTTTTGGGTAATCACCGTGTTGGGCGCGATCGGAACGACCGCATAGTAGTTCGAGGCAGCGGTGGTCGTCGACTGCGAGGCCGAGACGCCAGCCGTGGTCGCGCAGGCCGTCTGCACCAGTTGCTCGCACGAGCTGTAAGCATCAAGCGGGAGCAGGCCCTTGATTCGGGTCTCCTCGAGCATGCCCGCGGTGATGAGCGTGCCGCTGGGGATTGAGACCTTCGCGATCACGACCAACTGCCCCGTGGTAGGCGCTGTCGACGTCGTCGAAACGTTGGCGCGAGTGAAGTAGTAAGCCGCGCCGAA
>PKXR01000115.1:465-1443 GCA_003133485.1 Candidatus Dormiibacterota bacterium | reverse complement strand
TCGAGTGCTACGAATCAGCCGCTAAGACCAGTGTTGATGTTAGAGAAGACGTCGCTGACTCTCTTACCAACCACGGTGAGGATGACGATGACAACGATCGCGATCAGCACCAAGATCAACGCGTACTCGACCATCCCCTGACCCTCTTCGTCCGAGTCGCGGTGCGAGATAACCTCGCCGAGCTTGTAGCGTAGCCGTACGTACCAAGATCCGAGCATTCCTTCGCAGCCTCCTTCACGTTCGCAAACTAGGAATCTAATTCCCTAGGCCTAGCTATGGCACGCGGAGTATATGGTGAGATGGCCTGAAAGGCGTGTAACCGCACCGTAACATTCTGGTCAGGGTTCAGGGTTCGATCGGCAACGTGACCCGGACCTCCGTGCCCCGGCCGACCTGGGACAGGATCTCCAATTGCCCGTGCTCGAGGTCGGCGCGCTCCCTCATCGAGATCAGTCCGAAGTGCGGTTCACGGGCCAACCTCACCTCCACTGCCGCCAAGTCGAAGCCCTCGCCATCGTCCTTGATCACGGCGCTGACTCGCAGGGGCTGCAGATTGATGAGGACGTCCAAGCTGTGGGCGCGGGCGTGCTTGCGGACGTTGACCAGAGCCTCCTTGACGATCCGGAAGAGGGCCCCTTCGGTGGCCGCGGGGAGGCGACGCTCAGTGCCGATTACCGAGAGCCGGCCCTCGATCCCCTCGGCGTCCCGGAACTCGTTGACCAGGCGCCGCAGCGTGGGGATCACGCCCAGGTCGTCGAGGGTCATCGGGCGCAGGTCGAAGATCAAATGCCGGGTCTCGTCGAGCACCCCCTTCATGGCGTCCTTGAAGCTCTGGACCTCGGCCTTGGCCCGCTCCGGCTCCCGCTCGACCATGCGCTCCAGGATTTCGGCCCGGAGCACCAGGTTCGACATCGACTGGGCGGGGCCGTCGTGCATGTCGCGGGCGATCCGCATCCGCTCCTCGTCGATGGTCTGGAA
>PKXR01000115.1:0-414 GCA_003133485.1 Candidatus Dormiibacterota bacterium | reverse complement strand
GCCTCCACCTCGGCCGAGGTGAAGCGGGCATGGTCGCGCAGCACGTGGCGGCGGACGATGTCGGAATCCTCCAGCCGTTCGCCGACCTGGTCCAAGGCGGTCAGCAGCTGCATGACTTCGTCATCGATGGTGAGGAGGGCGTTTTCGACCCGGAGCACTTCCTCCTCCAGAACCAGCTGGAGCTCCCCGAGTGGAGACGCCACGGGCGACATCGGACGAGCGGCCACGCCCAAAGGTTACGTGGTGGCCCTGAGAAATGTCCGGGGCCGCTCCCGCGACGGCGAGGTGAGCGGGCGCCGCCTCGACCTACACTGGCGCCCGTGATCGCTCCGGCTGTGGGATGGACCAGGACCGGGTGAGGCCCGCGACCACGCAGCGTCACCTGGTGACCCTGCCCCGGTTCCTCGCGCTGAG
>PKXR01000028.1 GCA_003133485.1 Candidatus Dormiibacterota bacterium | reverse complement strand
CGTGCACAGCATCCATGATCTCAGCGCGTCCGGTGATGCCACCGATTGGCAGCCCACCGCCGAGACCCTTAGCCGTCGCGACGATGTCCGGCACGACGCCGCTGTGCTCGATCGAGAACCAGCGCCCGGTGCGCGCGAAGCCCGCTTGCACCTCGTCGGCCACAAAGACGATGCCATGCTCGGCGCAGTAACAAGCCAAGCGCTCGAGGAACCCGACGCCGGGGATGACGACCCCACCCTCGCCGAGCACCGGCTCGATCAGGAGAGCGGCCAGCCGATCCGCCGGCCAGCTCGTACGAAGGGACTCCTCCAGCGACTCGAGCGCTCGGTCAGAGTCCCAGCCCCAGTATTCGTAGGGAAACGGCGAGCGGTAGATCTCGGGCGCAAACGGACCAAACCCCTCCTTGTAGGGCTTAACGGTGTCGGTCAGGCTCATCCCCATCAGGGTCCGACCGTGAAAGGCCTGACTGAAGGCCACAATCCCCGGTCGGCCCATGTGGGACCGGGCGATCTTGACGGTGTTCTCCACCGCCTCGGCGCCAGTACTAAACAAGATCGCCTTCTTATGGAAGTCGCCAGGAGCAAGGCGGCAAAGCCGATCTGCCAACCGGAGATAAGGTTCGTAGACAGCTACCTGGGCCGAGATGTGGATCAACCGGTCGATCTGGTGGTGGGCGGCGGCCACCACCCTCGGGTGGCCATGGCCGACGTTGAGCACCCCGATCCCACCGACGAAGTCGATATATTCGTCTCCCGCCAAGCTCCACACCTGGGAACCGGCAGCCCGGTCGACGACGAAGTCGAGAGCGGGCTGCAGCCCTCGAGGTAGCGACCGGTCCCGGATCGCCAGCAGCTCCTTTGACGCGCCTTGGGGTTGCGGTTCAGCCATGGACCGACCTTAGGCGCACGACCCAACTCGGACTAGGTGCCCCAGACTCAGAAATCACCCCGGGGGGTTGTGCGCAGCAGACATCAGGTTCAGGGCCAACTGGAGACGGAACCGCACCTCTGGATCGGCCAGGTCCAGATGCAGCAGGTCACCGGCGCGCTCCAACCGATAGCGCAGAGTGTTGGGATGGACATGGAGGGCCGCGGCCGCACGGCGCCGGTGGAACCCATGCTCGGCCAGGGTAAGCAGGCTGGTGACGAGAGTGGCACCACCCTTGGCTCGCTGGGCGGGGCCGAGGAGTTGGTCGAGGAATGCCTGGCGGGCCGTCTCATCGCCGTTGAGCACCCGCAGCACCAGCATGTCCTCATACCGGCGCATCTGGCCAGGCCCCACGTGGGTGACGATCGACAAGGCCTCTAGATAGCTACACCGAACCCCATCGGCGCCCGGCTGTCCCCTACCCAGGACCAAAGCGGCAGGCTCGCCCGGAGTGGGTCCCCACACCGACTCGGGAGTCGCCTTATCGCTAAGCAGGAACGCGACCTGATTGAGCCGGGCGGAGGTGATCGGGATCTCGCCGATGCGGCTGAGGCGGTGCCTCAACTGCTCGGCCGCCCGGTCCCGACGCAGGATCCCTTCCCGGGTGAGCGGCAGCTGGGACTGGAACACCAGAATCCCGACCTGGTATACGGCCTCCGGGAGGAACCCAACCAGTCGGGCTCGTTCCAGGTTGTGGGCCGTGGCATCGAATTTTCCCTCAAGGAGCGCGTCGAGGAAGCTGCTCCCCAGGCGCACCTCGACCGATGACAGCTGACGCTGGTTGGCGATGTGGAGAGCCGCCACCACCGCGGCGTGTTCCGCCGCCCGGAGGTGGAGGTCGCTGAGTTCCTGATCGCCTTCCACTATCCAGACGGTGCCGACCAGTTCATCCCGTAGCCAGATCGGGCAGACCACCCGGCCCAGGAGTTGGATCTCCGGGTCGGCCGGGATGCGCACCGGGACCGAACTGTTCCTGATCCGGTCGAGGTGGCCGAGTCGGTCGAGTTGAGCGAGCACCTCAGCCGGCGAGCGCCCCTGCTCCAGGGTGGCGCGCCGAACCGGGTCCGAGGCCTCGCCTCCCGGCCAATAGGCCAACACTCGGCCCTCGGCGTCTTCCAGCACGACTTCCCGATCGATTAGCCGTCCCAGTGTATCCAACAGGTCCTGCAGACTGGCGGCGGTGACAGCCGCCTTGGTCAGCTCCCGGTGAATCCGGATGGACTGCTCGATGACTTCGTACTGCTCGGCCAGAATCGTGCGGTTGACCGCCTGGGTCACGGTCGAAAAGGTGACCTCCCAGGGCAGCTCCAAAAGTGGCAGCTTCGCCGAATCTGCCTCCTCCCTGGCCGCCTCCGGGAAGTGGTCGAGGTACTTGGGGACCGCCAGGGCCACCCCGGCGAGCCCGCGCCCACCCAGCTCGCGCACCAGGCGACGCTGCTCTTCGGCCACAGTCGGCCACGCGAACCCAGTTGTGAGTAGCAGCTGGCCAGCACTCACCCAGGGCAAGGGATCTGGAATGTCGACGACGTGGGCCCAGCGGACTTCCCGGTCCACGCCCCCCCGACCAGCGACCAGCTCTGCGTCCCCGAGCGCCGCCAGATCGAGCGCCTGGCTGCGCGCCAGCCACCCGGAGAACGCCGCGTAATAACCACTGTCCACTGTTCTGGCCGCCTTCCGCGATCCAGCAGGTGCAGCGGAATCACCACAAAGAAGGGGCGAAAATTAGAACCGGCTCATCCCTGTGGCTCACAGGTAATCGTGACCGTGAAGGTCAGGGTTTCGAAGAGGTACCGGCGCAGGATCCGGACGGGGGCCTTCTGGCTGAAGAGTTCATAGCTGGTCCCGGCCACCACGGTCGGGGTCGACAACAGGCAACCGGAGGCCAGCGAAGGATCGAATCCCTTCCAGGCCCCCGCCACCATATTGCAGACCTCGCCGATCGCGTCACGCACCATCTCGTCGACTTCCTCCGGTGCGATGCCCGTCATCTTTTCGGCCATGCGCATCGCCGCCTCGCTGCTGGTGTACAGCACCAGCGATCCGCTCAGGGCTCCGGCCAGCCCGATCACAGCCGAAATCGATTCCCCACCCATGGCCGGCTCGCCCGGTGCCGGCGCGCAGCCAACCCCCATCATGGTACTGAACACCTCGTTCGTCGCCCGATCCAGATACTCTTCAAACCGTGCGACATTCACCGGTTTGCCGGCCGCCACCGCTGTTCCCTGGCTCATCGTTCCCTTCCCCTTCCCCGGGTTGCCCCTGTTTGTCTGCAGCGTTGCCGCCAGATCAGGCAGGCACCAGCAGCGGCAGCACGCGTTCCCGCACCTGGTCCGGGGTAAACGGCTTGCGAATGTACCCCTGGGCCCCGGCCGCCAGCGCTTCGCGCACGTGTTCCTCGCCACTCTCGGTCGTGATCATCACCACGGGAACTCCCTGCGCCAGCCCCCGGCTCTGAATCTGACGCAGAAACTCCAGGCCGTCCATGTTTGGCATATTGATATCGGAAACGATCAGTCCCACTGGCTCGCGCTCCAGGGCATCCAGCCCCTCGCGTCCGCTGCCTGCTTCCACCACTTTTTCCAGATTCAGGCCTGCCTGGCGCAGAGCCCGCTCGACAATCTTCCGCATCACCGAGGAATCGTCGACAATCAGCACCGTTGTTCCGGACATCGCGCGGTCCCCTCCCGCTTTCCTTATCGGCGAGTTCAGATTTCTCTGTATCCCGAAATGCGATTCCGGGTCCGCGCCGCGGTTCCGACGGTCGCCAGCAGGTCCTCGACCGTGTCCGGCGCCGGCAATCCCGGCCCCGTAGGCGGGCGCCGCCACATCCGCAGCCAGAAGACGTCATGCACCCGAACCAGACGGGACTCCGCAGCCCGCGCGTCCTCGATCCGCCGCGCGAGCGTCCGCACCAGCGCCCAGGAACTGGCTGCTTCGAGGTACCGTGCCGGAGGCGCAGCTGCGGCAGAATAGCTCTCGCGCGCCAGGCGGAACTCGGAGTCCGGCGCAA
>PKXR01000135.1 GCA_003133485.1 Candidatus Dormiibacterota bacterium | reverse complement strand
GCGAACAGGACGGACACGACCCTGAGCTCCACCATGTCTGCCGGGGCGGCGGGGCTCGGAGGGGCGGTCGCTATAGAAGGTGCGTCAGGCCCCGATCGGCCCGTCGCGTCGCGGCTGCCCGCTGTTCCCAACAGTGCACCACACTCCCCGCAGAAGTTCACGTCCGCATCATTTGNNACCCGAGCGCCTCCTTCAGAGCCCCGACGCGTCCCGAATGGTACCCGCCACGAGGCCCCGAAGGATTTCCCTTGGGACCGACCGATGACCTGCCCACGGCGATCGTCGCAATCACGTCTCGGTACGTCGATCACCTGGATCTGGACGAACTGCGGGATGCCTTGCCGGCCTTTGGACCTCCCGCCGACAAGCCCTCGCCACCTACCGCCAGCCGGGCGAGCGCTGAGCCCGGTGAGCAGTTCAGCGTCTCTGGCCCCCAAGGGAATATCTGTGGAATCGACCCATCGGGTACCTCCGACGCGACTGACGGCTCAGTCGGAGCTCAACCGGGCACGCTCTTGGTAATCGCGAAGGCGGGCGGATAGACCACGGTTCCACGCAACCCGGTCCGATGGGTGGCCAATGGGAGTGCCATCCAGACCTCGTCGGGGAGGTGCCAATTCCTGGGCGCTGCAATCCCTAAATACCGTGCTTGTGAAAATCCGAAGCGAGGGATATAAGAAGTGTGGCCGAGAACTATCACTGCCGCTTCCCCCCGTCGGTCGGCCACGCTCAACGCCTCGTGGACCAGAGCGGACCCGATGCCACACCTTTGGAGCCTACCGGCAACAGCCCGGAGCGCAAGCGCCATCACTGACCATGAGTTGTCACCCACGGGTTCTACCCGACTGAACATCACGTAGGCGACTACTTCTTGAGCTCCATTTACGGCCACGCGAGAACGCTCGGCAATGTATCCGTCACTTTCGCGGAGGAGGTCAACCAGATCAGTCGTAAGCGGTCGAATGGTTGCCGCGATGATCCTTCTGATCGCCGGGAACTCGCCTCGATTCTCCGTAACGGATTTCCACCACCCCAATTTCTTCTCGTTTCCGATGGCTTAATGGGTGTCCCTTGGAGACGCCGTTCCAGTCCCATGGGCTCATCCGATACGTTGGGATAGGCTTCAGCTACTTCTCAGCCAGCGCTGCTCGATTAATTCGAGCACTGGTGGCCTCAGCTCCTGTGCTTTCACTCCATTCACCGTTGGGCGCACGAGGGACTGGCCGCGTATGCCTCGGCCGCTGCCCCATCCATCGCGCAGCTGGCGAGAGCCGCGGTCGCCGCGGCTCTGAACCGAACGATCGCTCCCTGGATCGGCATTGACCACAATGAACCGCCACCGCTCCAAGCATCCCAGAACTGACCTCATGTGATCCCGAGATGCGAACGCATGGGCGGCGAGGTCGCTGACCGACACCCCGTCCTTCGGGACAAAGCGAATCAGTTTCGTCCCAGCGACGAGCGACAAGCTGTCAGGATGACTTGCTTCGATCATCCGCCGCTCGAACTCATTGTCGAACTCGACCGAGAACGCTACCAGCACTTGAGAAAGATGCGCCGAATGGGGTACTCGCGTGAGCAAGTTCCAGATCCTGAAAAGGGGTTGCCGTGAGCGCAGCAGCCCATGCCCCAAGTCATGAGACGACAAGTCGGGGTCGACGAGCTCCGCGCCTCGGCGCGTGTGCTGGAACAATGGCACGCGCAGCGGAGTCGCCAACGCTGATGGATCACGGAGGCCGGTGGCGACCTATCTGGACGTGCGTCTGAAGCACACTCGCCCGGCCTGACACCTCCATGTGCCCGACCGAACTGGCCCAGCGCACCGGTCGGCACCGAACCACCTCGACTGGAATCTCCAGCATGCTAAGCGAGGACAGTGCAGCGAGCTGCCCAAGTAGGAGATGCGATGCCTTGGAGGCTGATCGAGTCTTACTGGTGCTTACCTAGCTTCCCACTGAGTCGGTGACGTCCCGAGTGTCGACCGAGGCCGAATGCGATCACCAGCAGCACAAGAACGGTCAATCCGATCACGACCCGGGGCCGACGGAGCTGCGCCCCGATCACGCTCCTTGCTAGCGCAAGAGCATCGAGGCTTTCAGGCCCGGGGTTCCCCGAGGCTGGTGGCTGGCTGGCGCCATTCATCGGTAATGGGGTGGCTGTCGGCACCTCCGCGGGCCCATCGGACCCGGTCGCACTGGGCTCGCCCGGGCCCGAGTTCCTTTGCTGTTTGTTGAGCATGTTCTGAAGGTTCTGCGAGAACTGAACCATGATCTGGTCCGCCACGCTGCGGATGACGCCACCGCCCATGGCCGCCGCCCGACCGGAGAGCTTCACGTCGGCGTTGGCGGTGCCCTTGGTGGCTCCCCCTTCCTCGATGAGTTGGAGCTCGACGGTGGCCTGGGCGGTTCCCTGACCTCGGGCTTCCTGAGCGTGCCCCTGTACCACTGCCCGGCGGCCGTCCGCGTCCCGCTCCACCACCTCCAGTTCTCCGGCGTACTGCATGGTCATCGGTCCGACTTTGACCCGCATCCCCACCCGATAAGTGTCGTCGGTGATCCGCTGCACTTCGGCGCCGGGCACACAGCTTGCCACTCGCTCGAAGTCCATCAGGGTGGCCCAGACCTGGTCGATCGGAGCCGAAACCGAGAATTCATTACTCAGCTGCATCAATGCTCCTCCGGAAGCGGTGGGTGGTCGATCTCAGGCGGGGGGCGGCCACGGCTCTCGCCACATCCTCGAGTGCCTCCAGAGTGTGCCCGCTCACGAAAGCATCACAGAAGGGTAGGGCGGCTGCCATGCCACCCACCAGCGGAGCGTAGCCGGGAGCGGCCCGGCGGGGGTTTATCCAGACGATCCGGTGACATAGTCGGCTCAGGCGGGCCATCTGTACCGCCACCCGCTCTGGCTCTTCGTGGTCCCAACCATCCGAGAGGACCACTACTACTGAGCCCCGGGCAAGCTGACCGCGGCCGTGCCTGTCGATGAAGAGGCGCAGACTCGCGGCGAGACGGGTACCGCTGGCCCAATCCGGGGCACTCGCGGCGGCGGCGGCGAGCGCCTGGTCGGGATCTCGCAGGGCCAGCTGGCGAGTTAAGCGGGTGAGCCGGGTGGCGAAAACAAACGCCTCGGCTCGGGATTCGGAGACCGCTCCCTGGAGCAGAGTGAGGAAGATCCTGGTGTAGGGCTCCATCGACCCCGAGACATCACAGAGCAGAATCAGTCGTCGCGACTTGAACCGCTTCTGCCGGTGCTCGATCCGAACCGGGTCGCCTCCTGTCCGCTGGGCCCGCTGCATCGTCCGCCTCAGGTCGAGCCGCTGCCCACTGAGGCTCGAGCGCCGTGTGCGCCTGGTGCGTCTCAATGGGGTGGCCAGAACGATCCGACGAACCAGTCGGCGGGCCTCGGTCAGCTCATCTGGGGTCAGCTCGGCAAAGGAGGTCTGGCGCAGCGTCTCCAGAGCGGACGCGGCCGTCGGCAGCTGCACCGGCTCGGCCATCGTCTCCTCTGGTGAGGCAGCGGCGGGGGAGGGGCGAGGAGAGCCGGAGGCGCCGGTCCCACCCTCCGTGGCTCTCGACGGTCGAGCGTCACGAGCTTGCCTTGGCTCAGAGCCCACTGGCGGTGGTCCGGCGCTGTCGCCGCGGCTGTCGGCGGGATCAAGCATGCCATCGAAGATGGCGGCGAAGACCGCGTCGAACGCCGGTAGCTGACCCCGGTCCGAGACCAGGGAAACCCGGGCCATCCAGTACAGTCGCTCGCGGCGATCCGGCTTGACCAACGCCAAGGAGCGGGCGAAGCGTCCGGAGCGTTCAGCGGTGACCGCCACTCCCGCCCGGGACAACGACACGCCGAACGCGCTCGCCAGAGCGGCGGGCTCGAAGGCCGCTTGGGTCGTGGAGGCGGCTACTTTGGGATCAGGCAGTGTCGGCCGCCACCAGCCAGCCCATCCCACGCTGCCGCACTAGGTCGAGGTCGTCGCGGTTCTTGAGGACGGAACCCAGAGTGGCCTCCGCGGACGATTCGTCAAGCCGGTCCACACCGAGCAGCTTCATCGCCGCTACCCAGTCGATGGCCTCGGCGATCCCAGGGGGCTTCTCCACCTCGAGAGAGCGTAGGCGTGCCACCGCGGACGCGGCCCCGAGCGCCAGGGGCTGACCGCTTCCCGGCACCCGCCGGCGGATGATCTCCGCGGTCCGCTCGGGTAGCGGGTAATCAATCCAGTGGTAGAGGCAACGTCGCTTGAGGGCGTCATGGAGGTCGCGAGTGCGATTGGAGGTGAGCACGACGATGGGAGGGTGGGCTGCCTGGATGGTGCCGAGCTCCGGGATCGTCACGGTTGACTCGGCCAGGAGCTCGAAGGTGAACGCCTCGAACTCGTCGTCGGCGCGGTCGATCTCGTCGATCAGCAGGACGGCCGGCCGAGGTCCGGAATGCTCCAGCGCCGTGAGCAGGGGACGGCGTAGTAGATACTCTGGGCCGAATAGCCCGGCCTCGTCCAGCCGCTCTCCGCGCGTCTCCGCTAATCGGATCGAGAGCAGCTGCTTGGTGTAGTTCCACTCATACAGCGCCTCGTTGGCATCGATGCCCTCATAGCATTGAAGCCGGATCAACGGGGTGTCCAGCACCCGGGCCAGCGCCTTGGCCGCCTCGGTCTTGCCAACCCCCGCCTCGCCCTCGAGAAGGAGTGGCTGCGGCAACCGGATCGCCATGAACAGCGCCATCGCCAGACCGGTGTCGGTCAGATAGTCGGCCGCGTCGAGCGCGCGGGTGAGCGTGTCCACGTCCGGTGCCCTGGCAACCACATCGGGCTCCGCGCCGAATCTGGCTGGGTCGATCACCGACCGGCCGCCGAGTTGAGGAGCTGTTGGTAGTCCTCCTCGGTGTTCACGTCGTGGGGCAGTGCGCCGGGGACCGCCACCTCGGCAACTCGCTCAGACAATTCCGAGAGCAACTTCCAGACCGCCTTGTCGCCGTGGAGGCCGCCAAGCACCGGCAGCATCTCTCGCCGGAAGGCGAAGGGGTGGCCGACGCCGTCCTGATACCGGCAAACCGCCATCGGCGCATCTCCCTGACCCTGCAGGAGCAGGCGCACAGTGTCCGCGGTCACCCCAGGCTGATCCCCGAGGAGGAGGACTAGGACTTCGCTCTCGAGCGCGACTAGTGGAACTGCCGCCGCGATCGATGAGGAGCACCCCGAGCCGTAGGCCGGGTTCTCCACCGCGATGCACCCGCTCAGGTCGACCTGGTCCCGCACCTGGGCGGACGCGCCTCCCAAAGCGACCAGTAGCTGGTCGAACCGGCACGACCTAGCGGTATTCAGCACAGCGCCTAGCAGAGTTCCGTCACAGTAGGGCAGCAGTTGCTTGGGGCGGCCCAGCCGCCGCGACCCGCCGGCCGCCAGAACCAGTCCGGTCACCCGTTCTGTCACGAGGCGGCTGGAGAACCTTCCAGAGTGGCCTTGAAAGTCGCGCGGCATTGTTCACTGCAGAAGTAGACAGAGGCACCCCGATGCTCGAGCTGGATCGAGCTGGGGCTGATGCTCACCTGCATCCCGCAAATTGGGTCTAGGGAGGTCGCCGGAGTGGCGCTCTCCACCGCTGTCTGCGCAGTGGGCGCCCGCGTCGCCACGAGCTCGGCGAGGATTGAGAGGGCGATCTCAGGGGCAGTTCGGGCTCCGATTTCGAGCCCAGCCGGGCTGTGGACCCGACCTCGTAGGTCGTCCTCGACGTCCAGGCTCGCGAGCACGGCGGCACCACGAACCTGACTCGCAACGAGGGCCACGTAGGCTACCCCGGCCCGAAGTGCCGCCTCGAGAGCCGGCTCCTCACCGTGACCGTGCGATGCGACGATCAGCGCCACTTCCTCGCCGCTGAGTTCGACATCCTCTCCGGCAGTCAGCGCCACCTCGAATCCCAGCGGACCGCCCAGCTCCAGAAGGGCATGCGCGACCGGCGCATCGCCCACCACCAAGACGCGCGGAGCCGGTCGGCGTGGCTCTAGAAAGATTTCCAGGGCGCCTCCGCTGAGGCATGGGTTGACCACCGTGACCGCGCCTTCCTGGAAACTAGCCCCCGGTTCGCCAGGGCGAATCCGCAGCAGCAAGGGCTCGCCAGAGGCCAACGCCTCCAGAGCGAAGACGCGGACAGAACTCTCCGCGCAGCTACCGCCGATGAAGCCCTCGATGTCACCGTTGGGATGGACCACAGCAGAGTCGCCCGCCCGAGCGCTGGTCGGCCGTTCCACTCGGACCACAGTGGCGCGGACGAATGGGAGCCGCGCCCGCTCCAGCTCCTGAGCTCGCTCGGTCAGGTCTGCTGGCATCCCGCACTTGATCCGTGCTGGCGCCGGCCACTGACAGCCCGCAAGTCAGACAGGTGGTTCGGGGCGGCCCTGCATCGCCGCCCAAACCCGAGCTGGAGTGCAAGGCATGTCCATGTGCACCAGACCGCTGGGACGCAGGGCGTCCACAATCGCGTTCACGATGGCCGGCGGCGAGCCCACCGTGGCCGACTCACCGATGCCCTTGGCTCCGATGGGGTGGTGGGGCGATGGCGTGACCGTGAAGCCGGTCTCCCAGTCGGGCACCTCCATGGAAGTTGGGATCAGGTACTCCATCAAGGAGCCTCCCAGGCAGTTGCCCTCCTCATCGAAGGCGATGATCTCCATCAGGGCCATGCCGACTCCGTCGGTCAACCCGCCGTGCACCTGGCCCTCGATGATCATGGGGTTGATCCTGGTGCCGCAGTCGTCGACCGCGATAAAGCGCCGCACCTTGACCACCCCAGTGCCGGAGTCGACGTCGACAACGCAGATGTAGGCGCCGAAGGGGAAAGTCAGATTGGGCGGGTCGTAGGTGACTTCGGCATCCAGGTTGCCGTCGACTCCCTCGGGCAGCGCCACCGTGCCGTGGGCTCCGAAGGCGATCTCGGCGATGGTCTTGCCCTGGGTGGGGTCGCCCTTGACAAACCAGCGTCCCTTCTCCCACTCGAGGTCCGCGGGGCTGACCTCGAGCATCGCCCCGGCGATGAGCCTGGCCTTGTCCCTCACCTTGCGGGCGGCCAGGGCCACTGCTCCGCCGCTCACCGGAGTTGAGCGGCTGCCGTAAGTTCCGAGCCCGAACGGGGTCTGATCGGTGTCGCCGTGGACCACTTCGATGGACTCCGGCGGGATGCCGAGCTCCTCAGCAACGATCTGAGCGAAGGTGGTCTCGTGACCCTGGCCCTGGGTCTGCACCGAGAGGCGGACCACCGCCTTGCCGGTCGGGTGGACGCGAACCTCGGCTCCGTCCGCCATCCCCAGTCCCACGATGTCCATGTGCTTGCGAGGTCCCGCCCCGACGGTTTCGGTGAAGAAGGCGACGCCGATCCCCATCAGTTCGCCCTTAGCGCGCTTCTCGGCCTGCTCGCGACGGAGCTCGTCGTACCCCGCGATCTTCATGGACAGCCGCATGGCCTTCTCGTACTCTCCGGAGTCGTACTCCCAGCCTGTCTTGTTCTGGTAGGGAAACTGCTCGGGCTTGATGAAGTTCTTGAGCCGCAGCTCGGCGGGGTCCATGTCCAGCTTCTGAGCCAGCACGTCGACCATCCGCTCCACCAGGTAGACGGCTTCGGTGACCCGGAAGGAGCAAGCGTAGGAAACTCCACCCGGCGCCTTGTTGGTGTAGACCCCGGTGACCTTGCAGTGCGCGGCCTCGAGGTCGTAGCTGCCAGTGAAGATGTGAAAGAACCCAGCTGGGTACTTGGTGGGCTGAGCGGTGGCGTTGAAGGCGCCGTGGTCGGCGATGACGGTGGTCCTGACAGCCAGGATCTTGCCGTCTTTGGTGGCGGCCACCTCGCCGTGCATGAGGTAGTCGCGGGCGAACGAGGTAGACATCAGGTTCTCGGAGCGGTCCTCCACCCACTTGACTGGGTGCCCAGTCACGATCGACCCCACCACCGCGCAGACGTAGCCGGGGTAGATTCCAACTTTGTTGCCGAAACCGCCGCCGATGTCGCCAGCAATGATCCGGATCTTGTGCTCCGGGATGCCTGTCACCAGGGCGTACAGCGTGCGATGAGCGTGCGGTGCCTGGGTCGTCTCGTAGAGGGTGAGGCTACCCTCGACCGGGTCGAAGTCTGCGATGGCACCACAGGTCTCCATGGGCGCCGGGTGCACCCTTGGGTAGACCATGTCCTGGGTCACCACCACGTCGGCTCGCGCAAAGACCGCTTCGGTCGCGGCTGCGTCGCCGGCCTCCCAATCGAAGATGTGGTTGTCGGTGCGGCCCTCGATGTCGTCCCGGATCACTGGAGTCCCGGGATCGAGCGCCTTGCGCGCGTCCATCACCGGGGGCAGAACGTCGTACTCGACGTGGATCAGTTCGAGAGCATCGCGAGCGGCATAGCGGTCGTCGGCCACCACGAAGGCGACCTCCTGGCCGTGAAAGCGCACCTTGTCGGTGGCCAGAACCGCCTGCACGTCAGCCGAGAGAGTCGGGGCCCAGGCCAGCTTGAGGGGCACCAGGTCTTGGCCGGTGATGACCGCCCGTACGCCGGGATGGGCGGCGGCGGCGCTGGTGTCGATGGAGACGATTCGGGCGTGGGCCACCGGCGAGCGCAGGATCGCTCCGTGGAGCATCCCTGGCAGGGTTATGTCGTCCAGGTAGTGACCCTTGCCGCGAACGAACCGCGGATCTTCCTTGCGTTGCAGGCGGCCGTAGCCGATGGGCCGGTCGGGCGAGGAGGCTGCCGGGTTTATCTCGTGCTGAACCACGCGCTCTTTAACGACGCTCATGCACTCACCTTCTCAGCGGTTTTGGCCTGCTCGGCCGGATGTTCAGCCGCCCAGCGCACGGA
>PKXR01000194.1 GCA_003133485.1 Candidatus Dormiibacterota bacterium | reverse complement strand
GCTGATCGAAAATCGGAGCACCTGCTGACCCAAACGCGCTGATCGAAAATCGGAGCACCCGACTATCCCCGGGCTCGCTCGTCTCGACTCCCAGGCTTCTCGCCTGGAGCTGGGCGTGGAGACGGGAGAAGGGTGCATACCGACATGGAGATGTGGACGGAGATCCGGCGCAAGGTGCTGGTCGAAGGCGCCTCGAAGCGCTCGATCAGGAGGGACTATCGGATCAGCGCCGAGGTCCTCGAAAAGATCCTGGCCCACCCCGAGCCGCCCGGCTATCGCCAGAACATTCCACGCCCCAAGCCCCGGCTCGGCCAGTTCTTGGGCGTGATCGACGAGATCTTGGAGGCCGACAAGACCGCACCGCCCAAGCAGCGTCACACGGCCAGGCGGATCTTCGAGCGTCTGCGCGATGAGCACGGCTACGCGGGGTGCTCCTCTCAGGTGAGAGCGACCGTCGCCCGAGCAAAGAAGGCGAGCAAGGAGGTGTTCGTCCCGCTCAGCCATCCGCCGGGCCAGGCCCAGTTCGACTTCGGCGAGGCGACTGTCGAGATCGCCGGTGTCCGCACCAAGGCCGCCCTGGCGGTCATGACGCTGCCCTACTCGGACGCCTACTTCCTCTCCGCCTATCCCCGGGAGTGCACCGAAACCTTCCAGACCGGCCACGTGGCCGCCTTCGAGTTCTTCGACGGCGTGCCCACTCGCACCAGCTACGACAACACCTCGATAGCGGTCTCAAAGATCATCGGGCGCGAGCGGGAGCTGACTCGGGAGTTCCTGCGCTTGGAGAGCCACTTCCTCTTCGGCCATCACTTCTGCCGGGTCGGACGGGGCAACGAGAAGGGCCACGTGGAGAACCACGTGGGCTACTCACGGCGCAACCTGCTGGTCCCGGTTCCCTCGTTCGGTTCGTTCACCGAGATGAACGAGTACCTGGCCGGCGCCTGCTTCGCGGACCTCAACCGATCGGTCCGGGGCAAGCCCGAGACCAAGGCCGAGCGCCTGGAGGTCGACCGAGCGGCCATGCTCGCGCTGCCGACCACCTCCTTCGAGGCACGCCGCGTGGAGCAGCGAAAGGCGAGCTCGCTCAGTCTCGTGCGCTTCGACCGCAACGACTACTCGGTGCCGACGGCCTTCGCCCACCACGACGTCACCGCCCTCGGTGGGACAGAGGAGGTCCGCCTCCTCGTCGGGGCCGACGTGGTGGCCACCCACCGACGCTCGTGGTTGAAGGAACAGGTCACCTTCGACCCGTGCCACTACCTGGCCCTCTTGGAGCGAAAGCCCGGTGCCCTCGACGTGGCCCGCCCGCTCGAGGGCTGGGACCTCCCCGAGTGCTTCTCGGTCCTGCGCCGGCGCCTGGAGAGTGATCTCGGCTCACCGGGGACCCGTGAGTACATCAAAGTCCTGCGCCTGATGGAGTCGGCATCGCTGAAAGAGCTGACCGCGGCGGTCGAAGCGGCCCTGTCGATCGGGGCCACCGGCGCTGACGCCATCGGGCTCATCCTCACCCACTCCAAAGAGCGCCCGGTCGGGCTGTTCAGCCTCGACGGGCACCCACATCTCAAAGCCGTCACCCTCGAGCCCCCCGACCTCGGGGCCTACCAGGTGCTCACCGAGATCGGGGCCTGAACCCACACCCTCCGGCGCAGATCGCGCCGTGACAGAAAGGAACATCACCATGAAGACACTGGAGACCAAGTCCGTCGTGCTGCTGCACCATCACCTGAAATCCCTGCGGTTGCCGACGATCGGCTCGGAGTGCGAGAAGGTGGCCACACAGGCGGCCGCCGACAACGTCGACCACCTCTCCTATCTCTTACAGCTCTTGGAGCTGGAGCTGCTCGACCGGGAGAAGCGCGCCGCCGAGCGTCGCTTGAAGGCTGCACGGTTCCCCACCATCAAGACCCTCGAGACGTTCGACTTCGCGGCACGACCGTCGGTCAACAAGATCCTGATCGCCGAGCTGGCCCGCTGCGAGTACATCGACAAGCGCGAGAACATCTTGATGATCGGAAACCCCGGCACCGGGAAGAGCCACCTGGCTACGGCGCTCGCCGCCGAGGCCTGCCAGAAGGGCTACCGGGTCCGCTTCTTCCGCATCACCGAGCTCGTCACCGCCCTCATCGAGGCCCGCGACGAACGGAGCTTCACGAGGCTCAAGGCCCAGCTGGCCAAGTTGGACCTTCTTGTCCTCGACGAGCTGGGCTACGTGCCGGCCACCAAGGTCGGCGCCGAGCTGCTGTTCGACGTCATCTCGACCGCCTATGAACGCACCAGCCTCATCGTGACGTCCAACCTGCCCTTCGAGTCTTGGACAGAGGTGCTCGGCTCCGAGCGGCTTACCGGGGCCACCCTCGATCGTCTCACCCACCGCTGCCGCATCATCGAGACCAAGGGTGAGAGCTACCGACTCTCCGATGCCAAGGCCCGGACCCGCCGGGCCAAGCCCGTCGGCGCGAACTCAAGCACCCAGCCTGTGGACCAAGACCCGATCACCAGCTAGCTTCCAGACCAAAGTGCTCCGATATTCGATCGGCGCGCGCTCCGGTTTTCGGTCAGCATTCACAGGCTGGCGTAACCCGCTCTCGCCGCTCTTGCCACTGGCGCGAACGCTGAGCCGTAACTTGCCTGCTGTGGTCGCGATCGACTCGGCGGCGGTGTGATCGCTGCGGCCGACGGGGCTCATCGAGGGAGC
>PKXR01000151.1 GCA_003133485.1 Candidatus Dormiibacterota bacterium | reverse complement strand
TCGAAGGCGGTCAGATGCCGCTCACTCAGCGAGTCCCCAAGCTACGCGGCTTCTACAACCGATTCCGGATCGAGTACCAGGTGGTCAACTGCGGCAAGCTGGCCCGCTTCGAAGCGGGGTCGGTGGTGGACCTTGAGGAGTTGCGCAAGTCGGGGCTGATCCGCCACCTCAACCAACCGACCAAGCTGCTAGCTGGCGGCGGCTCGCCCCCAGCGGTGACCATCCGGGTCAACCGGGCCAGTCGGGCGGCCATGGAGGCGGTCGCCAAGGCGGGCGGCAGCGTCGAACTGCTGGNNAGTCAGAAACCGAGGCTAAGCCCTCGGCGGCGCAGCGCAAGCGGGCCGTGAGCCGAGCCAAGGCCCGGGCCGTGGCAGCGCAGGAGCCGGAGCCCGAGGCCGAAGTGCCCGAGGGCGGAGGGCAGGAAAGCTCGCCATGAGTCTGTTCGCGGCGCTCCGGGCCGCCATGGGGGTCCCCGAGCTTCGACGCAAGCTGCTCATCACGATCGGACTCATCGTCGTCTTCCGAGCCCTGGCCAGCGTCACCATCCCGGGCGTCAACGGTGCCGCCCTGCGGGATCTCTTCAGCACTAACGGTCTGCTGGGACTGATCAACCTCTTTTCCGGCAGCGGCTTTTCCACATCGGGGTCCAACGCGGGCATTTCGATCGTGGCGCTGGGGCTGAACCCTTACATCAACGCCACCATCATCATGCAGCTGATGACCGTCATCTCCTCCCGGGTCAAGGAGATGTCGAAGGAAGGGGACCTGGGCCGTCGGCGGCTCACCCAGTACGCGCGCTACCTGACGGTGGCGCTGGCGATGGTGCAGGGGTTCGGTTACACAAGGCTTTTTGAGAGCTTCAGCTACCAGGGCCAGCCCATTCTGTCGCCCACCACGTCCTGGCCCACGATCTTGGAGATTGTGGTCATTCTGACCGGCGGGACGATCGTGATCATGTGGTTCGGTGAGCTCATCACCGAGTACGGACTAGGCAATGGAGTCTCGATCATCATCATGGCCGGGATTCTGGCCCAGGTCCCGGGCGCCGTACTGTCGTTCACCAATGGCGGATCGGCGGAGACATTCACCGTCTTCATGCTGGCGGTGATCGGCATTGTGGTCGCTGGCGGCATCATCTTCGTGCAGCAGGCCACTCGCAAGATTCCCATTCAATCGGCCCAGCGGGTGGTCGGACGGCAGGTCTACCAGGGACGCAGTAGTTTTCTGCCGCTCCGGGTCAATCAGGCCGGGGTGATTCCCATCATCTTTGCGATTTCCATCATGTTTTTCCCGACCATTTTCGGAAACTTCTTCGCTCCCGCCAGCGGTACGGGCGGGGGGCCGATCGGCACCGCGGCCGTCTGGGTGCACACGAATTGGAACCCCTTCGGCCCCATCATCGGGGTTGACATCGGCTATGAGCTCATATATTTCGCGCTGATCATGGGCTTCACGTTCTTCTACACGGCGGTCACCTTCGACCCCGACGACGCCGCCGACAACCTGAAGAAGAGCGCCACCTTCATCCCGGGGATCCGCCCGGGGCGCGCAACCGCCCAATACTTGGCGCGGGTGATGAGCCGGATCACCTTGGCAGGGGCCATATTTCTGGGCCTCATCACGGTGGTCCTCCCGATCCTGGCGGCGCTCCTAACTGGGCAGCAGCCGAACCAGGGGCTTTATCTGGGAGGGACCGCCGTGCTGATCGTGGTGGGGGTATCCCTGGACACTATGAAACAGCTGGAGACGCAACTTTTGATGAGGCAGTACCGAGGGTTCATCCACTAACGGGAGGGGAGCAGGGTGGCTGACATAGCCCGGCACAACGTGGCTCTCTTCGGACCGGCCGGCTCGGGCAAGGGTACCCAGGCGAAGTTCCTGGAGCGGCAGCTCGGGGTCGAGCACATCGCCACCGGGGAGATGCTCCGCCGCGAACGATCGCGCGGCACCGAGCTCGGCGAGACCCTTGCCGCCTACCTGGACGCCGGTAAATTGGTTCCCGACGAGGTGATCGTGGCGATGATCCGGCATCGGCTCAGCGATCCCCAAGCGGACGCGGGCTTCGTCTTGGACGGTTTCCCACGCACCGTGGCTCAAGCGAAGGCGCTGCAGGAGATGCTGGCGATGCTGGAACGCCCGCTTGAGATGGCGTTGGTTCTTGGCGTTGGCGACCAGCAGCTGGTGTCGCGCCTAGCCCAGCGGGCTCACATGGAGCACCGTGGGGATGACACGCCGGAGGTGATCGCCGAGCGGCTCCGGATTTACCGCGAACAGACCGAACCGGTGCTGGAGTACCTGGCGCAGACCGTGCCGGTAGTACGAATCGACGGATCCCAATCGGTCGAGGAGGTCAGCCAGGAGCTGCTGCGGGCAATCGGTTGATCACCCTGAAGCGCGGTGAGGAGGTTGACCTGATGCGGCAGGCGGGCCGCCGCCTCGCCGAGGTNNGTCACCACCACCGAGATTGACCGGGCCGCCAACCGAGAGATCCGCAAGCGGGGCAGCTTTCCCGGTTTTCTCGGGTACGACGGGTTCCCCAAGCACCTCTGCATCTCCGTGAATAACCAGGTGGTGCATGGCATCCCTGACGGGCGGCGGATCGTCGAGGGGGACATCGTCAGCCTGGACTGCGGCCTCATCTACCAGGGTTGGTGGGCCGATGCCGGGCTCACGGTGTCGTGCGGGGAGGTGGATCCCGAGGCGGCGCGCCTGATCCAAGTCACCAAGGAGGCCTTGGATCTGGGCATCGCGGCCGCGGTCCCGGGCAATCATCTGGGCGACATCGGTCACGCCGTCCAGACTCACGTGGAGCGGCATGGCTTTTCTGTGGTCCGGGGCTATACCGGCCACGGCATCGGACGGGACATGCACGAGGACCCTGACGTGCCCAATCACGGCTTCCCTGGTCGGGGGATCGAGATCCGACCGGGACTCTGTCTCGCCATCGAGCCGATCGTCAACGAGGGGGCGCCGGGAACCCTGATTGAGCCGGATGGCTGGACCGTGATCACGGCCGATCAGAGGCGGTCTTGCTACTTCGAGCACACGATCGCCGTGGGACCGGACGGCGCCGAGGTTCTGACCCGACTTCCGGAGGCGGTCTGATCGGTTTCGCCCCCTGTCCAGATCGGCTATACTTCCCGGCGGGCGAAGCTCGCTCGGCTTTCGTGTGCCCATCACCATGAATGACTCCGGCGGTCTCCGGGGCAGAGTCCTTGAGCCTTTGCCGAACTCGCTCTTCCGGGTGGAGTTGGAGGGCGGGGGCAAGGTGGTGGCCCACGCGGCGGGACGGGCACGCCTGGCGAGCGTACGGCTTCTGCCCGGNNCCCTCGGCGGCGGCACGCTTGGCGAGCGTGCGGCTCCTACCCGGAGATCGGGTTCTGGTCGAGTTGTCGACCACGGATCCGGGGCGGGGTCGGATCCTGGCTCGTCTGGTCTGAGAAGCAGTGCAGCGGAGTGTCAGATGAAGGTCCGGGCCTCGGTGAAGAGGATCTGCGATAAGTGCAAGGTCATTCGTCGCTCGGGCGTGGTTCGCGTCATCTGCGAGAACCCCAAGCACAAGCAGCGGCAAGGTTGAGGCTGGAGGACTGATGGCTCGGATCGCCGGCGTTGACCTGCCCCGCGGCAAGCGAATCGAGATCGGTCTCACCTACGTCTACGGGATTGGCCTGACTACTAGCCACAAGCTGCTCCGGATCGCCCAGATCGACCAGAACACCAAGACCGATGACCTGAGTGAGACCCAGGTGGTGCGACTTCGGGATGTGATCTCCAAGGAGCTACCCGGTAGGGTGGAGGGTGATCTCCGACGGCAGGTGGCGCTCAACATCAAGCGACTGATGGAGATCGGTACCTATCGGGGATTGCGCCACCGCCGGGGCCTTCCGGTGCGAGGCCAACGAACCCGCACCAACGCTAGATCGCGTCGGGGCCCGCGCAAGACCGTCGGCGTGCGTCGGAAGAAGGGCAAGTGATCAACGGCCAGCCGCTACCGTCGGCGGTCGAGAACTCGAGGAGCTGATTTGGCGAAGAAGAAGAAGGTGGTGCGGACTCGCCGCCGTGAGCGAAAGAACATCGCCGTGGGTCGGGCCCACGTATTCAGCACCTTCAACAACACCATCGTGACCCTCACCGACCCCGCCGGCAACGTGATCGCTTGGGGTAGTGCGGGCTCCTCGGGTTTCAAGGGCTCCCGCAAGAGCACCCCCTTCGCGGCCCAGGTCACCGCCGAAGCTGCCGCCAAGCGGGCGATGGAGCACGGCCTGAAGGCGATCGAGGTCCTGGTCAAGGGTCCGGGGGCCGGACGCGAGGCCGCCATCCGATCCCTGCAGGCTGCCGGTTTGGAGGTGACCTCGATCACCGATGTCACCCCGGTCCCCCACAACGGATGCCGCCCTCCCAAGCGGCGTCGGGTCTGAGGAGCTAGCCGAGATGGCCAATCCGCATCCTCCGGTCTGCCGCCTCTGCCGGCGCGAGGGCGTCAAGCTCTTCCTCAAGGGCGACAAGTGCCTGGGGGAGCGCTGCACGTTTACCAAGCGCAACGCGACTCCTCCGGGCATGCACGGGCTGTCACGGCGGCGGCGGATCAGTGATTACGGGATCCAGCTCCGTGCCAAGCAGCGGGGTCGGCGGATCTTCGGGGTCCTGGAGACCCAATTCCACAACTATTTCGACGCGGCGGCGACTCGCAAGGGTGTTACCGGTACCGTCCTTTTGCAAATGCTCGAGCAGCGCCTGGACAACGTCGTCTACCGGGCCGGTTTCGCCTCGTCCCGTCGCGAGGCGCGTCAGCTGGTTTCGCACCGGCATTTTAAGGTTGACGGACGGACGGTAAACATTCCTGCCTTTCAGGTGAAGTCAGGCCACGTGATCACGGTGCGCGAGCGTAGCCGAGATCTAGAACCCATCCGCCGCTCACTGGAGTCCCGGGGCGGTCAGGGCCTACCCGGGTGGATGACGCTCTACCCCGAAGAGCGCAGGGTGGACGTCACCCGGCTGCCGGAACGCCCGGAGATGGACACCACTATCGACGAGCAGTTGATCGTCGAGTACTACTCCCGATAACCGAAGGCGCTTCGGCCAGCTACTAACGAGGACATTGCCACTTATGCCAGAGACTGCAATTCAGCCGACGGTCCACGAGGTCGACACTTCCAAGGACCACGGGCGCTTTGATATTGAGCCGCTAGAGGCCGGATACGGCACCACCCTCGGCAACTCCCTCCGTCGGGTGCTGCTGTCGTCCCTGACTGGGGCAGCAGTCACGGCGGTTTCCATCGAGGGGGTAGCCCACGAGTTCTCCAGCATCAAGTACGTCAAAGAAGACGTG
>PKXR01000040.1 GCA_003133485.1 Candidatus Dormiibacterota bacterium | reverse complement strand
AGTCTCAGTCCACTGCTTCAGAGCGGTACACGACTCGCGGAGCACCCAGCGTCCGATTGCCGAGATGCTGCCGTTCTCCTCGGCCAGCTGGATGAATTCGATCGGGCCGATCAGACCGCGCTCTGGGTGCTCCCACCGCACTAGCGCCTCCACCCCGACTATCCGGCCCGAGGCGGCGGCGATGATGGGCTGGAAGTGAAGCCGCAACTCGCCGCGGTCGGCTGCTTCGAGCAGACGTTCAGAGAGCCTGCCCCGCTCCTGAAAAGCCCGGTCCAGCTCCTCATCAAGCACCGTGAAGCCGCCTCGGTTGACCTGCTTCGCATGGTGCATTGCCACNNCCGTAGCGCTGGGTGACGGCCGCGAACATCCGGCGCACCGTGGACTCCAACTCGGCGGGAGCCAGGCCCAGCATCAGCACGGCGAAGGTCGCCCCCTCAAGCCGAGCTACCAAATCACCGGGCCGGACGGAATTCACCAACCGACGAGAGAAGGCAGCCAGCAGCTGGTCGCCAACTGAGCGGCCGAAGGCGTCGTTGACGCTCTTAAAGCGGTCGACGTCCAACATCACTAACGCGACGCAGCGCCGCCGTCCGGCTTTGAGCAGTTGCAATTGATCCAACAGGCCGCGCCGATTGACCAGACCGGTGAGGTCGTCCTGGTGAGCTTGGCGGACCAGTTCGGCCTCGGCCGCCTTGCGACTGGTGATGTCCTTGTAGGCGCCGCATACTCCTATCGCTTGGCCTGCGGCGTCGCGCATGGCAACCGTGGAGAGAGCGACATCGACCAAATGGCCGTCGCGATGGAGGCGGCGGACCTCAACCTCAAGCACTTCGTGGCCTGCCACGCTTTCGTTGCGCACCTTGTCGAACTCGCTGCGGTGCGCCAGGTCGACGGTTCGGAGTGGACGGCCGAGGACTTCGGACGCTTTCCACCCGAACAGGCGCTCCGCCGCGCGGTTCCAAAGCAGGACGAGGCCTTCGACGTCCACCACCGTGAGAGCGAGAGGCGACCCGGTGACCGTGGCCCGCAGCAATGCCTGTTCGGAGAGCCTGACGGTCGGGGCTCCGGCGCGAGTCCTCGTGGACGAGCCGCTCCGACCGGATGCGCTTTTGAGTCGGACCCGATCTCGTTCGGTATCTGGGCGCTTCCGAGCCGCCGCCCGGGCAGGGTTCTCCAATTCTGTGAGCTGATCCGCAGCACCCCCGCCCTTCAGGGTGACCATGCTCCTCAGCGTAGCTGAAGTGTCTTAGCCCCTAAAAACGCATCTGTGACGGCCTCCCGTGCGCCCGTCACAAATCGGCTGCGCTGGGTCCGATCTCGCCTTCTAGCGGAAGGCGGAGGGGCGTCGTTGTTCGGGCCGCCCAGGCCACNNCCGACCCTTGAGCCGCCACCTCCCCGCCACGCGCTCATCAGAAAGCTGGCCCTAGGTGTTGGCCGGTCTCCGCGGGCTTGTCCGTCGCTCTCGGATTGCCTTTGGCATCTCTTCAGCCCTCGGACCCAGCCTGCCGCAACCAGAGCGAGACGTGGGCAGGTTCAACTGATCTCTCGACGGCGCGGACGAACTCCGCGCTGACCGCTTCCAGATCGACATCGTCTCGTACGCGCAGGGAGAAGGCTTCGATCGTCGCCTCGGCATCGTACCGAGCCCGGTTGAAGCGCCGATCCACCAGCCGCTGGACCCGTCTGCGGAGTGGATTGAAGAGAGCCACGGCCGCCAAGGTGGAGGCGGCGACTCCGAGCGGAGACGAGAAGGGCAGGACCCGTGTGGCCAAGGTGACTAGGCCGACATATACCCCGACCAGCAGCCCAGTGACAATGGCGTAGGAAAGGGTCCGGCTGAGGAGGCGGTCAACGTCATAGAGCCGGTACTTGAGTATTCCCACCCCCAGCCCGACTGGCAGGGCACACGTAGCGATGGCGGCGAGTACGGTTGCCAGCTCTCCGATGGGACCCGCGAACCCGCTACTTGGTGCTGTTTGCTCCACCAGGAGGCCGACGAGTGTGAGAAAAGCACCGCCAGCAAGCCACTTCAGTTGCTGGCGACTTTCTCCAGTGGCATGCCGGTAGCTCGCCGCCAAACGGACGATGCAAGCCAGGTAAAAAGCAGGGTAGATCAGATAGAAGCGTTCTGAGTTGGCGACGTTGGAAAAGGTTGCTGCCGCGCCACTCAGATGGACTGAGGATTGGAGAAAGCCTTGTGCGGCGATGCTGACGTGCGGTCCGGTTCCGGTGATGGCCGCAACCACCATGTTGCGAAGGATCGCGGCTCCTGACACGACCAGGTAAATCCACATCGCCCAACCCCATAGCCGGGACGGCAGCCGGCCGTTTGGAAAGAGCAAAAGCAGAATGGGAAAGAGCAGGACTGCGACATACACCAGATAGGCCAGCGCCAGGGCCACCAATGCGACCGGGAGAGTCCCCTGGTGGAGCCGGTAGAAGATCACCGAGTAGCACCATCCGATCAAAGTCAATAAGACGCAGTTGCCGATCGCCAGCAGCAGCCAGCCGAGCGCCTTGTGGGGTTGCCGCTTCGCCACCACGAAACCGATCACGGCGAAGGCCAAGGCGAACACCATCAGTGGGGCGTTGGCTCCAAGGTCGCGTGAACGGTCGTGGGTCAGAAATGAGAGAGGAACAAGGACAGCCGCCAAGATCACCGTCAGTCCACCCAAGACCAAGGCTGAAGTCGGCGACGCCAGGCGGAAGCGGCTGGCCCTCCCGGCTCCTGCGCTAGGGGTTGCGCCGGACCTTGGGGTTGCCCTGAACAGAGTCGGCATGAGGGGTGGCTACTCCAGTGTCGCCGGCGGTCGTAGGCGCTGGAAGTGGAGTGTAACCTCAGAACGTTCCGAGATCGTTACCCAAAACGGAGGGCTGGGAACCCTATCGAATTCTTCCCTTGGCCTCTACCAGTTTCCGCTTCGGGGCGGTATCAGCGGCTGCCGGTCTCAAATGATTTCCTTTGGGATCGTCCGAGTACGGCGCGCTGCCCGCTT
>PKXR01000254.1 GCA_003133485.1 Candidatus Dormiibacterota bacterium | reverse complement strand
GTCCAAGGGGGTGGACATCGCCGTGCTGGCCCTGGCCACGCCGGCCGGCCGGAGCATGACCCTCAACATCGGCGGGACCGGGCCCGAGCTGGAGGCCCTGGTCGACCTCGCCTATACCTCCGGGGTGGCCGATCGGGTCAACTTTCTAGGGGAGGTCACCGACCGGGAGAGTTTCTTCGCGGGCTGCGATCTGGCCTGGGTGCCCTCCCGGGCAGAGCCGTTCGGCCTGACCGCCTGTGAGGCGATGAGTTCNNCGCGGCCCTGGCCAGCGTCAGCGCCGGCCTGCTGGACGAACCCCAGCGCTATGCGGCGCTGAGCGCCGCCGGACCGGACCGGATCCTCCGTCGTTTCTCGGCGTCTCGAATGGGGGCGCTGACCCGGGGCGTGTATCGCGAGGTCATCGGACCCCAGTAGGACAGCGCTTCCACCAGGGGGCCTACCGGTAGTACCGGCGTCAGCCTCGGATCTGGACCCGGAAGCCGACCGACCAGCTGACTTGGGCCATCACCCCGATAATTCCCGACCGTTGCTCAGCGGCTCCGAAGCCGAAGAGCATGCCCACGGTCGGTCGCAGCGCCACTCGCGGAATGAGCTAGGAGGCAGTCCCGCGGCCATCCATGCTCGGGGGCCGGCGGGCGGCCATGATGCCAACCAGGGCCACCACGATTCCGGCGGCGATGGTGTAGATGACGACGCCCGTCACGTCGGGCCAGTAAGCGTAGTGCCCCGTCGATACCGATGACGTGATCACCCCGCTGAAGGGGGCTGAGAGAGCGCCTGCCACGCCAGAGATGAAGCCCACGAAGCCCACGTTGACCGAGGCCAGCAGTTTAAAGATGAAGTCCAGGGCCATGATCGCGTCGACCACACCGGCGGCCAGCCAGACGATGCTCTTAAGTCGGAATGCCATCGGGGTGACCGTGGTGGTCGTCCGGGTGACGGTGCGCGCGCCGGCGCCGTCGGGACCGACTCGAGTCACCGCTTCCTCGCGCTCACTTACTTCAGGTTCGATCATGGTCAAAATCCTCCAGGGCGTGCCGATCTGAGGATGGTGCCAAAGGGCGTTCGCCAGATCTCGCACACACTGGGCATAACGCGTTCGCCCCTCGGTAGTTTCAGATCGAAAGCGAAGCTGAGAGACCTACGCAGTCCTTGGCAGGGCCTTGGAGTCCCAGCGATCGAACCGATCGAGCCTGCTCGCGGGAGGTGAATGTGAGGTCAAAAACGCTGCTCATCGAGATGAGCTGGACCAACAAGGGTGGATGCCGTACCGACAAGGGCAGTGGCATCCCTCAGAGTGCAACTTGCTCCGGCGATCCCGGGCATCAGATTACGGGTTGCTGGAGACCCCGGTGGTCATTGCGGCTAACACGCGAGCAAATGAAAAGCGAGTCGGCAGCTAAGCAGGCGCCTCCCAGGTTCTCGGTAATTCTGGGGTTTTTGATGACTTGCAGCGATTTGCTCCCGACTCCTGCCGGGCTCGGCTCGGCGGCTAGGAGTTGTCGTGGAGAGCACTTTGCTCGCTGACCGCGTGATGGGTAGCACTCTGGGCTTGCCCACCGCAGGCCCAGCTCTGGAACCGGTGAATGCGACGCTCATGTTTGAGGAGCACTACGGCTCGATATTTAGGTATGCGCGCGCCCGGGTGAGTTCTCATGCCCAGGCGGAGGATCTGGCCGGTGAGGTTTTCTGCAAGGCGCTGGCGGGGCTCGCCCGGTATCGACCCTTGCGTCCCTCGACCTTGCCCTGGCTCTACACGATTGCCTCTCACCAAGTGGCGGACTACTACCGTCGAGCCCGGCCTGGCGCCGACTTGACGGAAGCGGACCAGCTGGCTGACCCCACCCCCGACCCAGCCGACCTCGTGGCCTCAAGGGACCTGGTTCAGCGGGTTTGGCGGGCGTCCGAGTGCCTGCCCCCGGCCCAACGGACTGCCCTGTGGCTCCGCTACGGCGAAGAGCTGGAGTTGAGGGAGATCGCGCTGCAGATGGGCCGGAGCGTGGGCGCGGTCAAACTGCTGGTGCACCGAGGCGTACGCGCTGTCCGGGTCGCCATGGGCGCTGACGAGGAGGCTGCCTCAGGCAACGTGGTGGCCTTTGGGCAGCCGGATTCCTTGCGGACCCCGGCGGCTCAGCCCGAGACAGGAGCAGTCCTAGCAGCCTGACCGCACCAGCCGGGAGCTCGCCCCGTTATGAAGCGGCATCCGGAGGATTTGCCGAAGAAGTTGCGGGAGTTAGAGCAAGCTCCCCATCACGTCTGCGTTCGGCGCAGACGGCCTCGGGAAGATCTTGTCCCTGACTGTCCCCCACTCGTCACCTGGCTGCCACTGGTAGGTCACCTCGAAGTGCCAAGGTGGGCGATGGGAACAGCTCGGCGGAAGGGAGTTTCGGTGTGTCTACTTCAGCTAACGGGAACGGCACGGTGGAGCCGGTCGTAATCGCCGTCACTTTGATCGAGACCTCGGGTCAGGGCTGGGTGGCCGACGCGGTTGAGATATGCACCATCGCTCAGGGGGAGACCGAAGCGGAAGCCCTATCCAATCTCCAGAAGCTGCTCCGCGACTATCCTGAGCTCCTCGATGAGGTCCGAGCCGCTAACTCGCGGAAGATCGAGCTGGTAGCCGTCTGACCGGTCAGATGGGCTCTCGGGGCGACCGCACGTACCGAGTTTCGACCCTGTCTGGTACTTCCCGTCCGACCAGCGCGGCGCGGAGTCACCCAAACTCCAGGGTCGCAAGCGTTAGCGGCTAGTTCTGGGGGGTACCAGGGTCCGGATTCCCCTAGGACGTAAGTGAGGCCGCCGCCGGGGAGCCGTGAAACTAGCCTTGCCCCGGTGCGTTAGGTCCCATGTGATGACCAACTCTGAACTCTTACAATTGGCGGACGGCGTGAAGCGTAGCGGCGAGGCAGCCGCTCTCCTGGCCGCCACCGTCGATTCCACAGGACAATTCGAGGACGCCCAGGTACGTCAGTTGGCGCAGTCCGCGCTGGAGGCGGTGGACCGCCTCCAGGAGAGACTGCAGCTGCTTGACGAGGCCTATCGAATCGCCGACCGTCACCGGGCCGCTGACCTCGTGATCTCCGGGATACCGGCGCTCGCCCTGGCCGACCCCTTGGTGGTCGGGTCCGGAGTCGCCCTCGCGCAGACAGCGGTCGAGGGCCTCTAAGAGACCGGCTACTTCTTGGAAGGTTCGTAGTAGGGGTTGGTGCCCGAGGCGTGGTCGGTGGTGTCCACCACATTCACGATCTCGGGGAATCGCCCGATGATGGCTCCTCGCACCCCTTGGGAGAGGGTGACCTCAGCCAGCCCGCACCCCTGGCAGCCGCCGCCCATCTGTACGTAGGCCACCCCGTCGGCGATGTCGAGCAGGCCGATGTAGCCGCCATGGCCGGCGACGGCCGGGTTGATCTCGGCGTC